>JAKSNS010000017.1 GCA_024399545.1 Paludibacteraceae bacterium | reverse complement strand
TTTGACGATTTCAATAATTTCAATAATTTCACCTAAAAACTTGCACCCCCTCTCAAAAAAAGATAGTATATTATTATGTATGCTAGGGTTAAATAATAAATTGGTACGATTTGAAACGCATATATTGTTGGGAGACGCGGCATGTCACGTCTCTACGGGATGTTGCATTGTGGCATAAAAATAAGATTGTACCAAGTTATTATTTCATTATAACTATATATTATGGTGTAAAATTTTTTAGCCCTATAACGTTTCTTGTGGGTAAGTTCGCCTAAGCGGTTAGCAAGGTGCATCTTAGCAAAGGAATTGTTATAGAGTCATAGCTCTTATAGAACTAGGACTCTATAACCTGTAATCTCTGCCGCCGAATGTGGCGATGATTTTTCCGGCGGTGCGTATCTCTCCTTCGACGACGGGCAGACGACCGTCTTTGATTATGCGGCAGTGGCAAACAAGATGCTCACCCTCAAGGGCAGGGGAGAGAAAGCGGATGTTGGCGTCTGTTGATACGCTTTTGCCGGTTTGGTTGGTGACTGCCGCCATCGCAAGGTCGGCAAGTGTGAAGAGGGCTCCTCCTTGGCATACCCCAACGCCATTAAGATGTCGTTTGTCAACGGTCATCTCGGTCGTCGCTGTCGTGTCTGTGGTTTCTGTGACGGTCATGCCGTTTTCTTCTGCCCAGATATCTTTTAGTTTCCAGTTTGTCATAATGGTGTGTTTTATTGGCGGATTAGTAGCGAGGAGTCGCCGTAACTTAAGAAACGGAAATTGTTGTCGAGGGCGAAACGATAGATTTTTTTCCATTCTTCACCGCCGACGAAGGCAGAGATGAGGAGGAGAAGGGTGCTTTTGGGTTGATGGAAGTTGGTGATGAGTTTGTTGACTATGCGGAATTGATAGCCAGGCACTATTATAATACGTGTCTCTGCCTCGAAGTTTGGCAGGTGGTGTTTGGTCAGATAGTCAACGATGGCCTGTAGGGCTACGCTTGGCTCGACGTTATGCTCTGTATCATAAGGTTCCCACTGTTCGACAATCATCTCACGCTCGCTGTCGTCCTCAAGCAACTTACAGCCGAAGAAATAGAGACTTTCCAAAGTGCGCACAGATGTTGTGCCGACGGCGACAATGTGGCCAAGGTGCTTGATAATGTTCTCTATTGAGGCTTTGCGGACGGAAATAGTCTCCTTGTGCATGGGGTGACCGCTGATAGTCTCGCTTTTCACCGGTTGGAAAGTTCCCGCACCTACATGCAGCGTGACTTCGTCTTCGTAGATGCCACGCAAAACAAGCTCGCGAAGCACCTCTTTCGTGAAATGAAGACCTGCCGTAGGAGCTGCAACCGAACCTTCAATGCGTGAATAGACAGTCTGGTAAGTCCGTTTGTCGCTCTCCTCGGTCTCGCGGTTAAGATACGGAGGGATAGGTAGTTGACCAAAATGTTCAAGCATCTCGCCGAAAGTCACATCCTCATCGTCCCACTCAAACCTGATGACGTTGGACATTCCCTCAAGTCGCTTGACACGCTCGGCTGTGAACTCTATTATTCGGCGGTCAATCATTACCATCTCAGAGAGTTTACCCTCTTTCCATTTCTTGGAATTTCCGACAAGACATTGCCATTCGCAACACTTGGTTGTCTGGAAGACACGTTCGTAATCCTTCGGGCTTTCAGGTTCAAGACAGAAAATCTCGATTTCCGCCCCGCTCGCCTTATGAAAACGCAGGCGAGCCTGAATGACTTTCGTGTTATTGTATATCAACAGGTCGCCGGGAGGAAGGATTTCGGGCAGTTCATAAAAAACCTTTTCCTGACAGGTGCCTTTTTCCCATATCAAAAGTTTAGAATGATCACGCTCATTTACAGGGTATTTCGCTATCCTTTCGTCTGTCAGAGGATAGTCAAAATCCTCCATCCGGATATCTTTTATTTTTTCGTGCATAAAAAGTTTCAAATTTGTTGCAAAGGTAGAACTTTTTTTTGTAACTTTGCCCCTTGATTCAAATAAACTTTTTAACGTTATGGAAGAAATTATTTCCGCTGCTGTAATCTCCGCTGTAAGAGAACTTTACGGGCTTGAAGTGAAGGAGGTGCAGTTGCAGAAAACCCGTGCGGAATTCGCAGGAGATGTCACAGTTGTCGTCTTTCCGTTCGTCAAAGCGGCGCGCAAGGCTCCTGAAATGGTTGGTCAGGAACTCGGCGAAAGACTGAAAAGCGTCTCTCCGCTGATTTCGGATTTCAATGTCGTGAAGGGTTTCCTCAATATATCAATCAACCGTTCATACTGGCTTGACGTTCTCACAGCAATTGACGCAAACGATGATTTCGGTCATGTGCGTGCGACGGAGGACTCTCCGCTGATGATGATAGAATACTCATCGCCAAACACCAATAAGCCTCTTCACCTTGGACATATACGCAACAACCTTCTCGGTTACTCCATTTCCCAGATACAGAAGGCAAACGGCTGGCGCGTAATTAAGACGAACATTGTCAACGACCGAGGCATTCACATCTGCAAGTCAATGCTGGCGTGGCTGCGCTATGGCAATGGCGAGACTCCTGCCTCGTCAGGAATGAAGGGCGACCATCTGGTAGGTAAATACTATGTAGAGTTTGACAAACATTACCGTGCAGAGGTCAAGGAGTTGATGGGGAAAGGCATGTCAGAGGAAGATGCCAAGCGTCAGGCTCCGCTGATGGTCGAGGCACAGTCGATGTTGCTGAAATGGGAGAAAAATGACCCTGAGGTACGCAGATTGTGGGCAGAGATGAACGGGTGGGTTTACGCAGGTTTTGACGAGACCTACAAACGTTTGGGCGTTGATTTCGACAGAATATATTATGAGTCGCAGACATACCTTGAAGGAAAGGCTAAAGTGGAGGAGGGACTTGCCAAGGGTGCTTTCTACCGTCGTCCTGATGGTTCGGTATGGGCAGATTTAACCAAAGACGGACTGGACGAGAAACTGCTTCTACGTCAGGACGGCACATCTGTATATATGACTCAGGATATAGGCACGGCAAAACTGCGTTATCAGGATTATCCAATATCGAAGATGGTCTATGTGGTCGGAAATGAGCAGAACTACCATTTCCAGGTGCTTTCTATATTGCTTGACAGGCTTGGTTTTGAGTGGGGCAAGGAGCTTGTGCACTTCTCGTACGGTATGGTCGAGTTGCCAGAGGGCAAGATGAAGAGCCGTGAGGGTACTGTGGTTGACGCTGACGACCTGATGGACGAGATGATAGAACAGGCGCGCGAGACGTCGGCTGAACTCGGAAAACTGGACGGACTGACGGACGAGGAGTCTGCCGACATAAACAGAATGGTGGGTCTTGGCGCATTGAAATACTTCATACTGAAGGTTGACCCTCGCAAGAATATGATGTTCAACCCTAAGGAGTCTATTGACTTCAACGGCAACACAGGACCGTTCATACAATACACCAACGCACGTATCAACTCGCTGTTGAGGAAAGCAGCCGAGCAGGGTATTGAACTGAAGGATATTGACCGTACGATTGAGTTGACAGACCGTGAGACATCGCTCATACAGAACCTGAACAACTATCCGAACGTGGTTCGTCAAGCAGGTCAGGAATTTTCGCCTGCGCTTCTCGCAAACTACGCTTACGACCTTGTCAAGGAGTATAACCAATTCTATCAGGCTTCGTCAGTTCTGAAAGAGGAGGATACAGGGGTGCGTAACATGCGTCTCGTGCTTTCGCGCAACGTGTCGAAAATTGTGACTTCAGCCATGGCACTGTTAGGCATAGAGATGCCGTCAAAAATGTGATTCTATTGTTTAACAATTTAATATTAAATTAATCATGAAGAAAATTTTCTTTTTCGCAGTTCTCGCTGCTGCATTCACTTTCGCAGCATGCGGTAACGAGGAGGCTACAGAAGAGCAGCCTATGGAGGACACAGTAGTTGTTGCCGAAGAGCCAGTCGTTGAAGTAGATACTATGGTAGTTGATACTCCCGTAGTTGAAGAGCCACAGGTTGCTCCAGTCAAGAAATCCACTAAAAAAGCAGAGCCAGCAAAAGAGCCTGAGAAGATTGACCCAACACAGCTCAAAAAACCTGGTGACGCTGCAATCGCAAAGAAATTGACTCCAGGCGAGGCTAAACAAGGTATCAGAATCAGCAAAGAAAAACCAGTTGTTGACAATGGTAACACTGTCAAGAGTGGTGAGGGCGTAAAAACAGAGGCTGGTCAGAATGAAATAGGTCCTAAGAAAAAAGGTCTCAACGTTAAATAATTTGTATTGAATACAAATGCTTTTTGGCACTCCGTAATGCGATGGAGTGCCTTTTTTGTGTTATCCAGTGCTTATTTTGTAATGTGTGGAAAGATTTATGGAAAATATAGTGCGTTTTTCGTTTTTATTTCGTACCTTTGCAGCCTAATTTGAGTAACTATGAAGTTTCGGCTGCTTAATAGGTTTTTCCGTGCATATATGCATAGCGTGCATAACGGATTGTTCTATCGCAGCGTGGAGGTCGTGGGGCGGGAGAATCTGCCACAGGACTCTGAAGGCTTGATAGTTGTGGCGAACCATCAGAATGCCCTCGGTGACCCGTTGTTGTTGGAAAACTGTTTCGGCAGTCACCCTGTGACTATTTTCGCAATGGGGGCTGCACTCAATGCGCCTGTCTTCGGGGCGTTTCTGAGATGGCTCGGTTTGTTGCCGGCTTACCGTATGAGGACCGACGGAGAGGAGTCACTGTCGAAGAATGCGGCAGTGTTTGACGAGGCTGGCGAGCGGTTGCTCGATGGTCACTACGTGGCTATTTTCCCGGAAGCTACCAACCAGACGCGCCGTTGGTTAGGCGAGTTTTCGGAGGGGTATCTCCGTATGGCATTCGAGACTGCCGAGAGTACCGGTTTCGCACGTGACATCCGTATTCTTCCTGCCGCCATACATTATAGTAATTGGTTCTCGATGCAGAGTGACGTGATGATACGTTTCGGAGAGACGGTTTCGTTGCAACCTTACTATGAGTTGTATAAGACAAAGCCACGCACGGCACGGCGGACAGTCAACGCAAAGGTGCGCGAGGCAGTTCAGGGAATGATGCTTGACGTGCGTGACGAGGATAATTACAAGGCCATAGACTATATCCTTCGCCGTGAGAGAAGGAACATTTCGATACCTCTTTCAGAGAGGTTGCAGAGGGAAAAACGGTTGGCGGGTAGATGCGAGGACCTTGCCGCACGAGACCCACGGCTTTTCTCGGAGAAATGCGGTGAGATATTGGAACTGAAACAGTTCACACGCAGCCATGGCTTTCGAGACTGGCTTTTCGATGTCCGTGTGCAGCGTAGCAAAATAATATATCTCTGGACGTTTACTCTGCTGACGTTGCCGCTGTTCCTTTTCTCGATGGTGCCTAACTGGCTTGTCTATCTTGCCCCAATACCGTTGGTGAGGAAAGTAGGCAGGATTGGCGAGAAATTCGAGCTTTTCGCATCTGGCATTCGGTTTCTGGTGTCCGCAATGGTGACAATGCCGGTGCTTTGGGTAGGGACAATGGTGGTTGAGGGGATATTCCTCACATGGTGGTTGGCTGTCGCACATCTGCTTTTGCAGCCTTTCCTGCTGCTGTATGCCTGGAGGTATATGCAGAAATTCCGTCGTCTGGTAGGCGCAACGAGGTTCCTGCATTTGCTGAAGAGCCCGGAGATGGACAAAATGGTGGAAAAAAGAAAATCAATAATCAATTATATTTATGGATAGACGTGTAGTTATTACAGGTATGGGTATCTGGTCCTGCCTTGGACAGAACCTTGACGAAGTGCGTGATTCGCTGTACAATGCCAAATCAGGCATCATCTTCGACCCTGCCCGCAAGGATATAGGCTTTCGCTCAGCCCTTTGCGCCAATGTTCCCCAACCTGACCTGAAAAAACAGTTGTCGCGCAACCAGCGTGCATTCATGCCCGAAGAGGCCAAATACGCATACGCAGCAACAGTGGAGGCTCTGAACAATGCGAAAATAGACCAGGATTACCTTGACGCGCACGAAGTAGGACTTCTCTATGGTAATGACAGTACCGGCGAGGCAACTATGAACGCCACGGCCACCATCCGAGAGAAGAAAGACACATCGCTGTGCGGCTCCGGCGCAATATTCCAGTCGATGAACTCGACCGTGACTATGAACCTTGGCTGTATTTTCCGCCTGAAGGGTATCAACCTAACAATCTCAGGCGCATGTGCCTCAAGCTCACATGCGATAGGGCTTGGCGCATTGCTCATACGCAATGGCCTTCAGGATATGATAGTATGCGGTGGCGCACAGGAGGCAAATCCTTGGGCAATAGGCGCATTTGACGGAATTTCGGCTTTCTCGACACGCGAGGATGACCCAACCCGTGCCTCACGTCCTTTCGACCGTGACCGTGATGGACTGGTCCCTGGCGGTGGCGCAGCTACGGTAATCATAGAAAGCTATGAGTCAGCCGTGCGCCGTGGGGCACCTATTCTGGCAGAGATTGTCAGCTGGGGCTTCTCGTCAAACGGCGACCACATATCTTCGCCAAACGTAGAGGGTCCTACACGCTCGTTGGAGATGGCAATGCGCCTCTCAGGACTTGACAAGAAAGAGATACAGTATATCAACGCACATGCGACATCCACTCATATAGGTGACGCACAGGAGGCTAAGGCAATAGCCAACGTCTTCGAGGGTTATAAGCCTTTCGTCACTTCAACCAAAGGTCAGACAGGTCACGAGATGTGGATGGCCGGTGCGTCGGAGGTTATCTACTCAATGCTGATGATGAAGAACGGATTCATCGCACAAAACCTTAACTTCGAGAACGCGGACGAGGACTCTGCCCGTCTGAACATCGTCGCCAGCCGTCTTGAGACAGGCTTTGACACCTTCCTGAGCAACTCCTTCGGCTTTGGCGGCACCAATTCAACACTTATAATCCGTAACATTAAATAATATTATTATGGCAAACAACGAACTTATCGAACGTGTCAACACTCTGCTCGCAGAGGAATTTGAAAAAGAAGTTTCAGACATCACTCCTGAGGCAGACATCAAGGCTACACTTGAGCTTGACAGTCTCAGCCTCGTTGACATGGTGGCTCTCATCGAGCAGGAATTCGGCGTGAAAATCAAAGGTGCAGATGTAACCAAAATCAAGACTTTCGATGCTCTCTACGAGTACATAGAACAGAACATCAATGCCTGAGATTTCGCAACTTATTCCACAACGTGACCCCATCGTAGAGGTGGATGAGCTGGTGTCGGCTTCTGAGTCAGAGGCTGTCACCCGTCTCACAGTCCGTGAGGATAATTTCTTCGCACAATCAGGCGTGCTGCATGAACCGGGGCTGATTGAGCACATGGCTCAGTCGGCTGCCGCTTTTGCAGGGAATGCCACATTCCTTCGCAACGAAGCGCCTCACCTTGGCTTTATCGGAGAGGTGAAGAGATGCCACATCTCACTCCTGCCTGAAGTTGGCGCAGTGTTGACAACAACCGTTACGCTGATTTCCGAAATCGCCGGTGTCTCGTTGGTCAAGATTGCCACGGTTTGCGACGGCAACCCTGTAGCTGAGTGCCAGATGAAGATATTCCTCAAAGAATGAAAACCCTTTCTCACGAATTTACGGTGCGTGTCCGCTTCTCGGAGATTGACGCACTGAAGATGGTGTGGCACGGTTCGTATGTCACTTACCTCGAGGATGCCCGCGAGGCTTTCGGTATAAAGTACGGCATTGGCTATCAAACCATTTTCGACAATGGGTATTTTGCCCCTGTCTATGATTTGCACATGCAATACCGTCATACCGCCGGGCTTAACGATGACCTGCTGGTACGTATAACGTATATACCAAAACCCGCAGGCAAACTTTGTTTTGAATACGAAATACGCAATGCCGCCACTGGCGATCTTCTGCTGACGGCATCGTCAATACAACTTTTCACCACTGTCGATGGTGAATTTGACCCTCAGCCAGAATGGTTTGAGGAATGGAAAAAATCACACTCAAATGCTTGAAAACTCTTTCTACAAAATATTAACCTCCGCCGATGGTCATTACACCGTCGCCCTTCTTCCTGATTGCGATGTCTATCGTGGCCATTTTCCCGGCGAGCCAATATCCCCAGGTGTCTGTTCCATCCAGATGGTCAAGGAACTTATGGAGCGTCAGACAGGCAAACACCTTATGCTGACTGACGTTAAGCAGGCTCGATTCACGACACTTATTACCCCCGTCCAACACCATACGTTGGATGTTAACATAGAACTCACACCTGCTGACGACAAATATACGTATCATGCGACAGTAGGTCAGGGAGATAATGTTTTTGTTGAACTCAAAGGCACGGCCTCAACCTTATAATGACCAGATTCTTTGTTTATATTTTTTCGTTGTTGTCGCATCGCCGTTGGCTGACGTTCACCTTTGTAGCGTTATCTTTCGCCGTGTTCTGCATTTTTGGCGCAAAGATTACGCTTGAGGAGGATTTGTTGAAGCTAATGCCCGAAAGCACAAGCCGTTCGGCATCATTCGCTTTTTCACAACTGAAGGTGAAGGATAAACTTTTCGTCCAAATAACATCCCGTGACTCGCTAAATTCTATTGGCACTGAACGTTTGGCTGAATTGACAGCGGAGTTTGCTGAAAACCTTCTTGCCGCCGATTCTTCAAAAGGCTACATTGACAATCTCCTCTATAACATAGACGATGATATGATTCTTGGTGGTATGGATTATCTCACCAACTATCTGCCAACTTTCATTGATACTTCAATTTACGTGCGTTTCGACTCTCTGCTTACCCATGAGGCAATCGCTGCACGAATGAAACGCAACCATGAGATGATTTTTGATGAAGAACGTGAAGACCTTACGCAACTTATTGTCTCAGACCCTGTTGGACTTCGTTTTGCTTTTCTTGCTGATGACAATCCCCTTCAGTCAAACGGTGGGTTCATTGTGCGTAACCGCCAGCTTTTCTCGCCTGATAGTGTCGTTGCACTTATGTTCCTTGCTCCCAATTTCGATGCTTTCAATTCCGGCAAAGGGCGTAGTTTGGTCGCTATGATTGAGGATGTGCGTGATGAGTTTATTGAAAACCATCCAGAGGTTGAAATACTTTTCCATGGCGCTGCAGTCCAAAGTGCGTACAATTCACGCCAGATTAAGTATGACCTAATGTTTACTATCTTAATCTCCCTGATTATTGTTTGTGTTGCCATCTGGCTCTGTTTCAAGTCTTACGATACTGTGCTTTTGCTACTTATGCCTGTCATGTACGGTGCGGCTTTCGCACTTGCAATGGTCTATTGGATTCAGGAAACGCTCTCTCTCATGGCTCTTAGCATTGGTGCTATTGTCCTTGGAGTGGCTTTGAGTTATGTGCTACATGTCTTTACTCATTATAAGCATGTGTCCGACCCTTTGACTGTCATTCGTGAACAGGCACGCCCAGTATGCCTTGGGTGTCTTACCACAATCGGTGCTTTTGCGGGTCTTCTTTTCACAGATTCACCGCTCCTTCGTGATTTCGGGCTTTTCGCTTCACTTGGTCTAATTGGCACGACCCTATTTTCGCTTATATTCTTGCCTCATTTCTTCCGCAAAAACGGCAATACATATTCAAGAACGGCTTTCGGCATTATTGATAGGATTAACTCGCTCCATTATGATAACGCTTTGCTTGTAAGCATATTAGTCGTTATTTGTATTGTTTGTTTTTATACTCATTCTTGGGTGACGTTTGATTCTGACCTAAACAATATAGGTTATGTCACTGATAATGTTCGCCGTTCACGTGAACTCTATGCTTGTCACGTTAATAATGGTAATGTTTCGCAGTTCTATGCCGTTACTGCTTCTACCCTTGATTCTGCCATCCAGAAGAATGTTCGTCTCAAACAGACTGTTGATTCTCTGAAAGGTGCAGGGCTTATTGCAGGTGCCTCGTCAATGTCTTCGCTTCTTGTTTCGACCGAGACACAGCAGGAGCGTATTGACCGTTGGAGTGAATATTGGAGCGAAGAACGTATTGAACGTGTTATGGCAGACATCAACCGCGAAGGGGCTGCGCAAGGTTTTGAGGAAGGCTCTTTCGATATGTTTGAGTCCCTGCTTTATTCTGAATATGAACCAGGCTCACTTGCCGAGGCTGATTTCCTGCCTGATGCTTTGCTCTCTAATATACTTGAACTTTCTGGCGATAATTATCTTGTTTTCACCTCACTTTTGATGCCTAAGCAGAACAAGGATTCCGTCAATGATATTGTTGCCGCTGTCCCTGGTGCGGTCGTAGTTGACCCGTTCTACTATACAAACGACCTAATATCAACGCTTCACGATGATTTCAACCTTGTCCTTTGGGTTTCTACACTTTTCGTCTTTATCGTGCTTATTTGTTCTTTCCGTAACCTTTGGTATTCTATAATCGCTTTCCTTCCTATGTTCCTCAGTTGGTATGTCGTACAAGGCATTATGGGCATCTTTGGTCTTCAGTTCAATTTGATTAACATCGTCATATCAACTTTTATATTCGGTATTGGCGTTGACTATAGCATTTTTATTATGGACGGAATGTTAGCTGGCGATCAGTCGAAATTGCTCATGCACCACAAGACTGCAATACTCCTCTCCGCTTTTGTCCTTATCGTGGCTGTCGGTTCACTTGTTTTTGCCGTCCATCCTGTCCTGAAAAGCATAGGCATAACGACTCTTATAGGTATGTCATCCACTGTTCTGATTGCCTATTCTCTCCAGCCGTTCCTCTTCAAACGTTTTTGTAGATGGAAAGGATTGTCGTCATAGGGGCAGGTTTGGGTGGACTTGAAACCGCCTATATCCTTTCGCGGATGGGTTACCCTGTTCAGCTGCTTGAGGCTTGTCCGCAGGTCGGTGGCGCATTGCAAACGTACCGTCGTCGCGGTTTCCTTTTTGACGCTGGTTTCCACTATGTTGGCGGTCTTGATCCTCACGGCTCACTGTATCCTCTTTTTCGTTATTTCCACCTCCTCAATCTTCCTTGGCGTCAACTCGATATTGATGCCGCCGATATAGTTTGCGTGGGAGGACGGCGTTTTCATATACCCCAAGGGCATTCCAATTTCGTTGAGACGCTTTCACACTATTTTCCTGATTCACGTAGTGAAATAGAGAAATATACAGCCCTTCTAAAAACCGTGGGTGACAATATTTTCAACTCGCTTGATGCACCTTCCCAACTTTTCTCCGTCTCAGCCCACGATTGGCTTTGCGATACTATCTCTGACCCACTCCTACGCAAAGTCCTCTCAGGTACATCTCTTAAAATGCAACTTGACGCTGATACTACGCCACTATATGTTTTCGCCCAAATCAATAACTCTTTTATCCAAAGTTCATGGCGGCTTGATGGTGGTGGAGAGACTCTCTGCAATGCCTTTGTTCAGCAACTTGAATCATTTGGCTGCAAGGTTAGGACGAATGCCCGTGTCACCCGTATAATCGATGACTCTTCTAAGGTCACATGTGTTGAGGTTAACGGTAATGAGCGTATAGAAGCTGATATTGTTATCTCTGACCTTCATCCTTCAGCCACTTACGCATTGATGCCTGATTCCAAGGCAATTCGTCGCATTACCCGCAATCGCATGAACAGCCTTAGCAACTCTTTCGGAATGTTTACTGTCAATTGCGTACTCAAACAGCAGGCTATACCATATCTGAACAGTAACGTTTATATCTACGACGACGAGGCTCACCTTTGGAATTATACCCCATCCTCCAATCCTCATTCCGTGCTTGTCAATCTTTATCCTGGCGATTCTGGTTATGCCCACCGCCTTGACCTCCTCACACCTATGGCTTTCAGCGAGGTAGAGCAGTGGAAAGACTCAAGCTTCGGTTCACGTCCCGTTGATTATCTTCAATTCAAGAAGGGTAGGGCAGAGGCTCTTTTCCGCCTTGTCGAAACCCAAATCCCAGGTTTCATAGATTCTATTGATTCGTTTTTTACATCAACCCCTCTTACCTACGAACATTATACCTCCTCGCCGCAAGGCTCTGCGTTTGGTGTTTTGAAGGATTGGCACTCCCCTCTGACAACACTTCTAAGTCCGGTTACACCAGTAAAAGGACTGCTTCTTACAGGTCAGAACCTTAACCTCCATGGCATTCTTGGTGTCTCTATGACCTCACTCTTTACCGTCTCTGCCATAACCGGACTTCCTGCCCTTCGCAACGAAATCGGATTAACTTAACATATTATATGAAGAAATTTTACTTTATCCTTGCCGTCTCTTTCCTGATGGTTTCTTGTACGAAAACTGACACTAAATTGTCTTTCCGTCATTTTGTCTATGAGAGTTTTGTGACTGATTCCGTCGTCCTTGAGTTAGGTAATCTCATCAAGGAATCAGCAGACAAAGGCGACCCTATCTACTATACTGCCTACGACATTGAGTTCCCAGTTGAGGCTATTAGCGATGAAGTGCTGCGTCGTTTGCAACTCAATGTCATAAATGCTCTCAGGCCTGACGTGAATCTTAATGCTGATGATGCCCGTTCTGAGATGGACCGTATCTTTTCTGGTATGAAATTGACCGAAAACGATTCTTGTCCCGTTGATCCTATCGGTTTACCCGAGAATAGACAAAACATAACTTCGTTTGATATCAATGCAATTCGCACCATTACTAATTCCGACTCCCTCTACACGCTTTGTATAACTTCCGACTATTATGCCGTAGGTGCCGCACATGGTTTATATTCAATTAAGTATTTATCTTTCAGTACTATTACTGGCAACGAACTTACCTTCGACAGCCTGTTTATGGCAGGTGCCGACACTGTCTTCTGCAATTTTATGAAAAACCAGATACCTATCGACTACAAAGAGTCCTATAACTGCGAGTTCACGTTCCATAGTGACCCTGTTGTCGCTAATGGCTCGTTCTATTTCTCCCCTGACGGCATAATTTTCTCTTTCCCTCCATACGCCATAGGCAGTTTTGCTGATGGGCAAATCGACTGTCTTATACCTGTTTCCATATCAAAACCACTACTTCGTAAAAACTGGTCGCATCTTATGAAGTAGTTCTACGCTTTGCTGCTACAACCTCATTATATACAAGCCAATACGAACACTTATGAAAAACAGACGACTCATAATCGCCATTATTCCATTTCTGGTTCTTATAGCCATCCTCACCATCGTCATTCTTGTCTTTCGTACAGATGCCCTTGGTGGTGCCGCGCAGGTTGCCATGCTCTTGACGACGGCTATCTCTTCCGTGATAGCCATAACCTGTTTCCACACCTCATGGAGCGACCTCGAAGAGGCTATGACTTCAAACATCAAGAGCCTTGTAAGTGCCATTCTCATACTCTTTTTCATTGGTGCCGTCGCTGGTTCATGGATGATTAGCGGCATTGTCCCAACGATGATCTACTACGGTCTGAAAATCCTCTCGCCTGCCATATTCCTCTTTGCCACATGTGTCATCTGCGGTCTCGTGTCACTCATGACAGGCAGCAGTTGGACAACTATAGCCACAATCGGCGTAGCACTTATCGGCATTGGCCAAATCCTTGGTTTCTCAGCGGGATGGACTGCGGGTGCTATAATATCTGGCGCATATTTCGGCGACAAACTCTCCCCGCTTTCCGACACAAACGTCCTCGCCTCTTCTCTCGCCGGCATACCTTTGTTCACCCATGTCCGTTACATGCTCTACACCACAATTCCTACCTTCGTCATAACGCTGATTGTCTTCCTATGTGTCAGCCTCACAATGCAAACCGAGGCTTCCATCTCCGTCCAGTCGTTTTCCGATAGCCTTCAGGACTCTTTTTGCATCTCCCCATGGCTATTCATCGTCCCTGTGCTTACTGGCGTTATGATTGCCTTCAAACTCCCTGCCCTTGCCGTCCTCCTCCTCTCTGCGCTAAACGCCGAGGTTGCTGCGCTCATTGCGCAACCAGACATTATTGCCGAAATCGGAGGAAGCAGTGACCTCACAGGAATGTTCCGTGGCGTAATTGTCTCTCTTTATGGTGATACCGCTCACACAACAGGTTTCGCCCAGTTGGACACCCTCATAGCCACTCACGGCATGTGCGGTATGCTTGACACTGTTTTCCTTATCATCTGTGCAGGTGCTTTTGGAGGCGTGTTGCAAGGCAGTGGCATTATGCGTGAGGTCACTGACGCGCTTGCCCGTCAGGTCAGCGGACGCAAGTCCCTAACTGCTGTCACTGAGGCTATTGGTATCTCCACAAACGCCATTTGTGCCGACCAGTATCTATCTATCCTTATGACGGTCAGCATCAGTAGCAAACTATACGAGAAAATGGGTTTCGAGCAACGCCTTCTCACACGAACCGTCAGCGATTCCTCTACGGTCACCTCTGTCCTCGTACCTTGGAATACCTGTGGTATGACGCAAGCATCTGTCCTCCACGTCCCTACGATTGAATATCTTCCATACTGCATCTTCAATCTCCTCGCCCCTGTGGTCTCTTTCGTCATGGTGGCAATCGGCTACAAAGTCAAACGCATCAAACAGCCGTTTTGACTCGGTTTATTTATCAAAAACTCTCCGTACCTTTGCACCATCAAAGCAGCCCCAACGATAGATTAACGATAGATTAACGATAGATTAACGATAGATTAACGATAGATTAACGATACATTAACGATAGATTAACGATAGATTAACGTAATATACACCTATTCAATAACCCTTTAACACTATTACGCCATGGCAAAAGTAAAACCAACATCACTGCTTAACGGCATCAGCGGACAAGTCGATTCTTCAGAAAACGTATCGTTCCGTTACCGTTTTGGAAAACAGGAAGCCTACCACGTCACGAAAAAGAAACGTCCTAAAATGACACAAAACCAGAAAAATGCCAGAGAGGATTTCTCCAAAATCATCAAAATCGCATCTCTCATCAACAAAAACCCCCAACTCAATGCCCCGTTCCTCGCACGCTACAATTCACTCCCCGAGGACAAACGTCCGCAGATTCTCTACCGCTCTATAATCGCCGACCTCTCCGCCGACCCTAATCTACTCTCCCAATACGAGTATCTCCTCTCATAAAAACGCAAAAGGAGTGCCGCAACAACCAGTTGCGGCACTCCTTTTTATAAATTATCAAATGCCCGAAACGCAGACAAAAAGTCACTTCACCGTAATCAGGAAGTAATTCTTCTTCCCCTTCTGCACAATTATATATTTCCCGTCAAGCAGTGCCTCCTCGCCAATCATCTGGTCAGGAGCCGCCAGTTTCACCTTGTTTACGCTCACGCCACCTGCCTGGATCATCTTTCTTGCCTCGCCTTTCGATGGGAACACCTGTGTCATTTCTGCCAAAAGCGTCAACGGCTGCTGCCCCTCGCCGAACTCTTCACGTTTAACCTCAAACTGAGGAACACCCTCGAAAATATCCAAAAGCGTAGCCTCGTCCAGTTTACGCAAAGCCTCTGCGGTTGCATTTCCGAACAAAATCCCAGAAGCCTCCACCGCAGCATTGTAGTCCTCTTCCGAGTGTACCATTATTGTCACGTCATGTGCCAGTCTCTTCTGCAACAGTCTCAGATGAGGAGCCTCTTTATGTTCAGCCACCAGTTTCTCGCACTCCTCACGCTCGATGTTGGTGAAAATCTTGATATACCTCTCCGCGTCAGTGTCCGAAACATTCAGCCAGAATTGGTAGAATTTATAAGGCGAGGTGTATTTTCTGTCCAACCAGATGTTTCCGCTCTCCGTTTTGCCAAATTTGCCGCCGTCAGCCTTTGTTATCAGTGGGCAGGTTAGTGCGAATGCCTCTCCTCCGCCCATCCTTCTGATAAGTTCGGTGCCTGTGGTTATATTACCCCATTGGTCTGAGCCTCCCATCTGCAACTTGCAGTTTTTGTGCTTGTTAAGGTATGCGAAGTCATATCCTTGCAGCAGTTGGTAGGTGAATTCGGTGAACGACATACCCTCTCTGTTCTCACCGTTCAGGCGTTTCTTGACCGAGTCTTTCGCCATCATGTAGTTGACCGTTATCAGCTTGCCTATTTTGCGTGCGAAATCCAGGAAGGTGAAATCCTTCATCCAGTCATAGTTGTTCACCAGTTCCGCCCTGTTCTCTGCATCTGACTCAAAGTCTAAGAAATGCGCCAGCTGTTTCTTGATGCACTCCTGATTATGTCTCAATGTCTGCTCGTCCAACAGGTTTCTCTCTGCCGATTTTCCCGAAGGGTCGCCAATCATACCTGTCGCGCCACCCACCAATGCCAGTGGTTTGTGACCGCATCTCTGAAAATGTCTCAACATCATTATGCCGCACAAATGTCCAATGTGCAACGAGTCTGCGGTTGGGTCAATTCCCACGTATGCCGTTGTCACTTCACGCATTAACTGTTCTTCCGTGCCAGGCATTATATCCTGCAGCATGCCTCTCCAACGAAGCTCTTCAATAAAGTTTTTCATTGTCTCTTCTTTGTTTGTTTTTCAAGGTGCAAAATTACTCATATTTTGCCACATAAACAAGTTTTTCGCAATTTTTTTGCGTTTTCTTTCTCTATGTCCGAATTTTTTCGTAATTTTGCACTATGAAAGATTTTCCGTCGCAACTGCTCGAAGATGCCGTAACTGCCTTTGCCTCACTGCCTGGCATTGGCCGCAAGTCTGCTTTCCGCATGACTTTGCACCTCCTTCGTCAGGGAAAAACGCAGACGGAACAGTTCCTTCACGCGCTTTCCGAGCTTAACGAGAAGGTGCAGTACTGCGAATGCTGTCACAACATATCCGACACACCCCTCTGCGAGATATGTTCCGACTCTCGCCGCGACCACTCCACAATCTGCGTCGTCGAGTCTATCAAGGAGGTTATGCTCATCGAGAACACTTCGCATTTCCACGGAGTCTATCATGTCCTCGGAGGTCTGATTTCGCCCATGAACGGCGTCTCTCCCTCAAACCTGCAAATCGATTCTCTCGTCAACCGTGTGACGAAAGGCGGCATCAACGAGGTCATTCTTGCCCTCAGCCCTAACATCGAGGGTGAGACCACGGCTTTCTACATCTTCCGCAAACTCCGTGATTGCGATGTGCGCGTAACAACCCTCGCTCAGGGAGTCTCCGTAGGTGACGACCTTGAGTACGCCGACGAGGTCACACTTGGCCGTGCCATCGAAAACCGCATAAATTATAACAAATGAAAAATCCCAGACTAACGCTCGGCACTACATATTATCTGCTGATAATATTGGCTTTGGTGGCAGCACTTGCAGGCTTCAAGATGATGCGCAATGGCTTTACGATGTCTCCTGACACTGCCTTTATCGTTTATAATGTGATGATTTGGTACGTCATCATCACCCTCCCTGCTGCCCTCACGCTTTTCCGTCACGCCACAAAAAACCTCCGCAAGAACGAAGACACTGACCGCCGTGACACACTTTACATCCGTTATGCTCTCGCACGTATGTTGGTCATTGGCATTGGCTTAATTGCTTCTGTCCTGCTTTTTTACCTTACCAACACTGCCGTCGTCGAGGGTGCGAAAAAGAATATGTCCCTTTTCTGGCTTGCCGGCATTGAGGCAATAGGTCTTGTCTTCTGCAAACCCACCGAAAAGCGCATCAGCCGTGACCTTGGCGATGATGAGGACCCTCAACCTGATAATAACTAAAACTATCAAAGATGGACTCTGTTCCGTCTTATAAAAACAAGCATTATGAGAATAGCTGTAGATTTCGACGGTACAATCGTCACCCACGACTATCCAAAAATCGGCAAACCTATCCCTTTCGCCATTGACGTTCTTAAACGTCTTCAGTCTGAGGGTCACGAGCTTCTGCTCTGGACTTTCCGCTCTGGAAAACTCCTTGACGAGGCTGTTGCCTATTGTCATGAAAACGGCGTGGATTTCTATGCCGTCAACAAGGCTTTTCCCGAGGACGACTGGAATGAAAACGAGTCGCGCAAGATAGATGCAGACATCTATATAGACGACAAGAACGTAGGAGGTCTTCCTGACTGGGGCACCATCTACCGTTACATAAAGTACGGCAACACCGAGGATGCCATCTACGACAACAACACCGTAGAGTTTCAACAGAGAAAAAAGAAATCATTCCTTGAACGCCTGTTCGGCAAATAAAAACCAAACAATATGATTCAACGTATTCAATCGCTCTATCTTTTGATTGTCACTGTCTTGATGGTGACAACCATATTCCTTCCCCTCATTCTCATCACCTTTCCTGATGACACATACCTCGCACTGACCTTCCGTGGTTTTGCGAACGAAGGGTGGAATTGGGAACTCTCCACCGCATGTCTCTCCATCCTCACGGCCGTCATTGCGTTGCTTAGTCTCGAAAACATTTTTATGTTCCACAACCGCTCGCGTCAGGTGCGCATCTGCATTTACAACATGCTCCTCATGCTCGGCTGGTATGCGCTTCTCTACACTGTTGTCAGCTACAAGCTTGACGAATTGACCTACGACAGTTTCAACATCCAGATTGCCTCCTGCTTCCCTCTTGTCTCAATCATCCTTACTTTCCTTGCTATGCGTGGCATTCTTAAGGATGATGCTATTGTCAAATCCCTTGACCGCCTCAGATAAGCGGTTCTTCACTTGTTGTCTCAGATTTGGACAAAATCTTCATAATCGGATATATGTTCGCCGGCAAGACCACTTACGGTCAGCAACTTGCCGGCGAACTTCATCTCCCCTTCGTTGACCTTGACACATTCATCGAACAACATTGCCACAAGTCAATCCCTGAAATCTTCCACGACAATGGTGAGTCTTTTTTCCGCCTTCAGGAACACCAAATCCTCGAAAAACTCTGCAACACCGATGTTCCGACAGTCGTCTCTTGCGGTGGTGGCACGCCTTGTCACCACGACAATCTCTCTTTAATGAAGAAACACGGTCAGGTCATTTATCTCAGGACACCTCTCGAAATCCTTGTGGCACGAGCGTTGGAACAACGCAAAAACCGTCCTCTGCTCTCTGATATTTCCGACAACGATTTGAATGATTTCATCGCCAAACAACTCAACGAACGTGAGTTTTTCTATCTTCAGGCTGATTTAATCCGTGATTCTCAAACTATTACCGACATATAAAAATAATTCCTCTTTTGTTTGGAAAATCCAGAAAAAAGTCGTACCTTTGCACTTGCTTTTCAAAGCATGGGTTTTACCACTCGCCCAGATGGCGGAATCGGTAGACGCGCTGGTCTCAAACACCAGTGGATTCACTTCCATGCCGGTTCGATCCCGGCTCTGGGTACAAAACAAAAAGGGATTCGTCTCAGTCAGGCGAGTCCCTTGTTTTTTCAACCTTCACAAAAATTATGAAGAAATCCGACATTCTTTTTATCATCATTGCCCTTGCGGTAATACTTCCTTTTTTTCTCCTCGAACCTGTTGGCTCTTGGTTCACCACTAACACCAAATGCCATCTTTTCCTGATGGCGTTTCTCAAGTTCGGCATTCTCTCTACCGCCGGTGAGGTCATAGGTTTCCGCATTAAAGAGGGCCACTACCCCACCACCACTTTCGGTGTCACCCCTCGCGCAATCGTCTGGGGATTTCTCGGTATGCTTATCACTGCCGCAATGACCATTTTCTCGAAAGGCGTGCCTGCACTTATGGAGCAGATTGGCATCGTTCCTGATACTCCTTATAATGAACTGCTTGGTCAGAGCATTTTCGAGTCTCTCTCATGGTATCATTTCCTCGCTGCCTTCTTGATTTCCACGTTCATGAACTGCATCTTCGCACCTTTCTTCATGACTATCCACAAGGTCAGCGACTCTCATATCATCAGCCATAACGGTTCTCTCGCAGGCTTCTTCTCGCCTCTTCATTTCGGCGAGCGTCTTGTCAACCTCGACTGGTCAATGATGTGGAATTTCCTGTTCAAAAAGACTATTCCTCTTTTCTGGATACCTGCACACACCATAACGTTTATGCTTCCTCCGCTCTACCGTGTGCTTTTCGCCGCATTGCTCGGAGTTATGCTTGGTCTCTTTATGTCGTTTGCCACCAAGAAGAAATAAATGACTTTCACGCTCCAACATAACGACCCTTTTTCCTCTGCCCGCGCAGGTGTGATTACGACAGACCATGGCGAGATTCACACACCTATCTTTATGCCCGTGGGTACAGTGGGTTCTGTCAAGGGCGTGCAAATCAACGACCTTGAAGACGAAATCAAGGCGCAGATTATCCTCGGTAACACCTACCATCTCTATCTTCGCCCAGGACTTGATGTCCTTCAGGCGGCAGGAGGTCTTCACCAGTTCAACGGCTGGCACCACCCAATCCTCACCGACTCTGGCGGTTTTCAGGTCTTCTCACTTGCCGACAACCGCAAAATCACAGAGGAAGGCGCTACCTTCCGTTCACACATCGACGGCTCAAAGCACCTTTTCACCCCTGAGAATGTTATGGACATCCAACGCACCATCGGTGCTGACATCATAATGGCTTTCGACGAGTGTACCCCCGGCACTGCTGATTACGATTATGCCAAAAAATCCATGCAACGCACCCAACGTTGGCTTGAACGTTGCATAACACGTTTCGACTCTACAACTTGCCCTTACGGCTATTCGCAGACGCTTTTCCCTATTGTCCAAGGATGTACATACAAAGACCTCCGTCAAGAGTCAGCACGCCACATTGCCGACCTCGGCCGTGAGGGAAATGCCATTGGTGGTCTTGCTGTTGGCGAACCTACCGAGGTTATGTACGAGATGATAGAGGTTGTCAATGATATTCTTCCGAAGGATAAGCCACGTTATCTTATGGGAGTTGGCACACCCCAGAACATTCTTGAAGCTATCGAGCGTGGCGTTGACATGTTCGACTGCGTAATGCCTACACGCAACGGTCGTAATGGTCAACTCTTTACCTACGATGGCACACTCAACATGCGCAACGCAGGTTGGGCAAAGGATTTCTCGCCTATTGACCCCACAAGTGACTGCTGGGTTGACCGCTATTACACCAAGGCATATATGCACCATCTGATTGATGCCGAAGAATTGCTTGGCCTTCAGATTGCTTCAATTCATAACCTTGCTTTCTACCTACGCCTTGTCCGTGACGCAGGCTCGCACATTATTGTTGGTGATTTCACCTCTTGGAAAGCTTCCGTCATCGACAACCTCGGTCGCCGCATAAAACCATGAAACAAAATATCGGAATTATCGTCAATAAACTTCGCAACGCAACAACAATTTGCTGCGACAAATCTAAACGTCTCTTCTCTGGCATAATCCACTGCGATTACAAAACCCTTTTGCCACGCATCAAGGAGTTTTACCGCCAAAATCCTCCTCTCAACACCCTTGACCGATATATCCTCAAAAAGTTTCTTAGTACTTTTGCACTTTCCATCGTACTTATTATTTCAATTTGCGTCGTCGTTGATATTTCTGAGAAACTTGATTCGTTTTACGAGACTCACGCCCCGCTTGACAAGATTATATTCCAGTACTACCTCAATTTCATACCATATTTCACGAACATGTTCTCTCCGTTGTTTGTCTTTATAGCTGTGATTTTCTTTACGTCTAAGATGGCATACAATTCCGAGATTACCGCAATTCTTGCTGGTGGTGTCAGTTTCCGCCGCATGATGAAACCTTATATGGTTGGCGCTTTTGGCATTACCCTTCTTTGTTTCATCCTTTCTGGTTACGTCATTCCGCAATCCAACAAGATACGACTTGATTTTGAGAATGTTTATTACCATACTTTCAAGAACGAGGTTGCCTCTAACATACAGATGGAAGTAACCCCTGGCATTATTCTTTATATTGACCGTTTTGAACATTCGGAGAATCGTGGTTTTCATTGCTTTTTGCAAAAGTTCGAAGGCAAGAAACTTGTCAGTTTCACTACGGCGCAGACTATTGAGTGGTCGCCTTCTGATAGCGTTTGGCACATGGGTAACTGGATGACCCGCAGTTTCGATGGTGTCTTCGAGAATGTTACGGCTGGCGACGGTCTTGACACGCTTATTGATGTTGTCCCTATGGAGTTTTTCATCAACGAGGAGTATGCACCGCAGATGACTAATTACGAACTCCGTCATTACATCAATCGTCAGCATGAGCGTGGAATGGGCAACACACAACCTTTTGAAGTCGAGTATCATAAGCGTTTTGCTACACCTGTCTGCATTATCATCCTTACTTTAATCGGTGTTTCTCTTTCTTCCAAGAAGGTTAAGGGTGGTATGGGACTTCAGATTGGTATTGGCATCGCTCTTTCTGCTATTTATGTGCTCTTTCTTGAGATTACAGCCATTTTTGCCATTCAGGGCAACACTCCTGTAATGCTTGCAACTTGGATTCCTAACATTATTTTTGCCGTTGTTGCTACCTTTCTTTACCGCCGTACTCCTAAGTAATCAATGAATCGCATCCTCGAAATATTATCCAAGAATCCTCAGTCCGCAGACACGCTTAAGTGGTTACGTCTTAAGTCTATGACCCTTCGCTACGAAGGTCTGTTTGCTTCCGAACGTGCCATTTTGCTTGCCTCACTCATCAAGCGAACCAAACTGAAGATGCTTGTGGTTATGGATGATGCAGATACAGCCTCTTATTTATATAACGACCTTGCCACGCTTGTTGACAATCATCACTTGGCTGTGATTCCTTCGGCTTACCGTAAATCTCCTAAGCATGGCGAGGTTGATATTGCTGCTCAGATTCTTCGCACTGATGCCCTTAATGTCATTTCCTCTTCTGACCGTTTTATAGTCGTAACTTCACCTGCTGGGCTTGCCGAACTTGTTACTACTAAACAGTTTCTGACCTCTACCCGCATTCTTCTTCGTCCAGGCGATACCGTCGAACCCGACGATATTGTTTCACGTCTCGAAGGTTTTGGCTTTGATGAGGTTGAGTTTGTTTACCAACCTGGGCAATATTCAATCCGTGGCAGCATTTTTGACATTTTCTCTTATACCAACGAAAGGCCATACCGAATTGACTTTTTCGGTAATGAGATTGAATCCATTCGCACGTTCGACATCGAAAAACAACTTTCTTTGGATATGCAAGATAGGGCGGACATTCTTCCCGACACTCAATCCACTATCGAACAGACAAATCTTATATCTCTTCTTGGCTTTATTGACTCTGAAACGGTAATCCTTTATTCCGATTTCGACCATACTGTCTCTGCCTTGGAACGTATTTACGAGGATTCGCTTGATAGCAATCACCCTACGCTGAAGGCAAATCGTTTCTATGATGACGCTATTCTCCACAAGACTATTCTACTGCACCGTAGCACACGACTTGGTGAACCTGCCAAAACCATCTCTTTTAATATAACCCCACAGCCACTGTTTCACAAGGATTTTGATATGGTGTCTGACTCGTTGCAAAAACTTCAGTCAGAAGGCTATTCGCTTTATATCTGTTCTGATTCAGTAAAGCAAACAGACCGTATTGCCGCCATTTTTAATGACCGTGGGGACAATATCACTTTTACGCCTGTCAAGCGCACGCTTCACGAAGGTTTTACCGACCATGACGCTCGAATAGCTTGTTTCACTGACCATCAGATTTTTGACCGTTTCCACCGTTTCTCTCTTCGCAGTGATATTGCCAAGGTTGGACGTGCTGCTATGACTCTCAAGGAGATAAACGAGTTGCAACGTGGCGATTTTGTCGTCCATTCTGACCATGGTATTGGGCGTTTTGAAGGTTTGTGCGTTATTGAGGATAATGGGCGAAGTCGTGAGGTTATCAAAATCACCTACCGTGACAACGATACGGTTTATGTCTCAATCCATAATCTCCACAAAGTTTCCAAATACAAAGGCAAAGACGGTGAACCGCCGCAGGTTGGCAAACTTGGTTCTGGGGCATGGGATCGTCTCAAGGAGCGAACGAAATCCAAGATAAAGGACATCGCCCGTGATCTTATACGTCTTTATGCCGCTCGTGGACAGGAGAAGGGTTTCCAGTTTCTTCCTGATGACTATATGCAACACGAACTCGAAGCCTCTTTTATTTACGAAGACACCCCCGACCAGGCTAAAGCGACTTCTGATATTAAGAAGGATATGGAGTCACCTAAACCTATGGATCGTCTTGTTTGTGGCGACGTGGGGTTTGGCAAGACCGAGTTGGCTATACGTGCGGCTTTCAAGGCTGTACTCTCTGGCAAACAGGTTGCTTTGCTTGTTCCAACTACAGTCCTCGCTTTCCAGCATTTCCAGACTTTTTCCGAACGTCTTCGTAATTTCCCTGTACGTATTGAATATCTTAGCCGTGCCAAGAAACCTGCCGAAGTCAAGAAAATAAAAGCGATGCTGGAGGAGGGGAGGATTGACATCATCATTGGTACGCACAAGATTGTAGGTAAGGATATTAAGTTTAAGGATCTTGGTCTTTTGGTTATTGATGAGGAACAGAAATTCGGTGTTTCGGTCAAGGAGAAGCTCAAGCAGTTGCGTGTTAATGTTGATACCCTTACGCTTACAGCGACACCAATCCCTCGCACTTTACAATTTTCGTTGATGGGCGCACGGGATCTTTCAATCCTAAATACTCCGCCGCCAAATCGTTACCCTGTTATGACCGAGATTTCTACCTGGGATCCTATCATAATAACTGATGCTATAGTCAATGAGATGAACCGCAATGGTCAGGTTTTTGTTATCAACAACCGCATTAGTACTATAGATGTCGTAGCGCAGAAAATACGCAAACTTGTTCCGTCCGCTCGTATTGCCATCGCCCATGGGCAGATGCCTACCGATGAACTTGAGCAGACACTTCTCGATTTCATGGAGTATGATTATGATGTTCTTGTTGCGACGTCTGTCATCGAGTCTGGCATTGATATTCCTAATGTCAACACTATGATTGTCAATAATGCGCACATGTTCGGACTCTCTGACCTCCATCAACTTCGTGGCCGTGTTGGACGTTCCAACCGCAAGGCGTATTGTTATCTCATTGCTCCTGATTTTGATTCTCTTACGGTTGACGCACGTGCCCGTCTCAAAGCCATAGAGACTTTCTCCGATCTTGGCTCGGGCTTTAATATCGCTATGCAGGACCTCGACATCCGTGGTGCAGGCAATATCCTTGGGGCAGAGCAGAGTGGCTTCATAACTGACCTTGGCTATGAAACTTACCAGCAAATCCTCACTGAGGCTCTTATGGAGTTGCATACTGAATGTGGCGATAACGTACCTGTGGTTGGGAATTCTCTTTTTAACCACGAGTGCAATATTGAGACTGATCTTGAGATAATGTTGCCTTCGACTTACGTTTCATCCCAAACCGAGCGTGTCGTACTTTACCGTGAACTTGACTCTATGCAAACAGAGGAGGCTCTTGCTATTTTCAAAAGACAGTTGGTTGACCGTTTCGGGTCAATTCCTAAATCTGTTGACTCGCTTTTCGATATGGTTCGCTTGCGTTGGCTTGCTTCTGCACTTCGATTTGAGAAACTTGTCCTTAAGAATGACCGTATGTTCTGCCATTTCCCAGAGAATGGCAATGAATGGTATAAAGGTGCGACGTTCACTAAAATACTTGAATGGACTAAGGTTAATGGTAAACGTTCGCGCATTGCACAAAAAAATAACAAAGGCATTCTCATTATTGAAGATGTATTATCAACATCCGAGGCTCTTTCTATTTTGCAAAGTTTTTGAAGGGTGGTTCTATTAATTAGGTTGAGACGATAGCGTCCAATCATTAACCATCTTCTTCTAACCTAAAAAAACACAATTAGTTATAATGAAATAATAACTTGGTACAACCTTATTTTTATGTCACAATCAACCCCTGTAAAGACGGAGCTCGCTCCGTCTCCAAACAGTATATGCGTTTCAAATCGTACCAATTTATTGTTTAACCCTGACTTAATAGAACCACCCTGAAATGACGATAACTCACAGTACAGACGCTATCAACAAAAAAGAATGGTCTGATCTTGCTCTCGCTTCTCCATTCTCGTCGGCTTTCCAAACCCCAGAAGGCCACTCCCTTTATGCCTCTTGTGCTGAGTTTTCTCCTTTTTTCACCGCTGTCGTTGGTGATGATAACCATCTTAAGGGCGTTGTTTCAGGTGCCGTTCACCATAATGGACCGTTCCCATTTAGTCTTCTCACACGCAGGGCGATAGTGTTTGGCGGTCCGCTTCTTGCACCCGACATCACTGACGATGAGTTGTTTGAGTTGCTTAACGCTACGACACTGTTTTTGAGGCGTAAGGCAATTTATCTTGAATACAGGTTTACTGAGGATTATACACGCTTTAACAACGTTTTTCGCCGTGCTGGTATCACCGTCATTCCTGTTCTTGACGCTATTATCGACACTTCTTCTCACGAGGTTATATGCAAGAATATCCAGAAACGCAAGCGTCGTCAAGTGCGTGCCGCTCTTCGTAATGATATTGAAATCGTTGATACCCCGACAAAGGAGGAGATTGCTGCTTTTTATCCAAGGCTGCGTAGGCTTCATTGGAAGGCTTCTTTCAAACCTATTCCTACTCTTGATTATTTCCTTAAGTTGGCTGATTCGCCAATTGGGGTAATTTCCATCCTGAAACATAATGGCAAACCGATAGCGTTTAATGCATCTATTGTCCTTTCTGAACGCAAGTTATATCACATTTATTCAATAGGCGAGGATAAGCGTAATAAAGAACTTGCCCCTTCGTCTGTAGCACTATACACATTGCTCCATTCGGCAGCCGACCATCATATTCCAATTTGCGACCTTCTTGGCGCAGGGATTCCCTCTAAACCTTATGGCGTTCGTGATTTCAAGATACGTATGGGTGCTACTATTCTGGATTACCAACGTGCCAGGAAACTGTTCTGTCCATTGGTTTTCCACGTTGCGTCGCTCCTTTTCCACAAATATGAATAGTTTATATAATATATTTTAATTATGAAAGGTATAGTTCTCGCTGGAGGTTCCGGCACGCGTTTATACCCTATCACTAAGGGTGTTAGCAAACAGTTACTCCCAATCTATGATAAACCAATGGTTTATTATCCGATCTCCGTTTTGATGTTGGCGGGTATAAGGGATATTCTAATTATTTCAACCCCATTTGATTTGCCTGGTTTCAAACGTCTTCTTGGTGATGGTTCGGATTATGGAATTAATCTCCAATATGCCGAGCAACCTTCGCCAGATGGTCTTGCTCAGGCGTTTACGATTGGCAAGGAGTTTATAGGTGATGATTGCGCTTGTTTGGTGCTTGGCGATAATATCTTCTATGGCTCTGGGTTCACTGGTATGCTTCGCGAGGCTGTGCGTGCTGCTCAGGAAGATAAGAAAGCGACTGTCTTTGGTTATTGGGTTAATGACCCTGAGCGTTATGGCGTGGCTGAGTTTGATAAGCAAGGCAACTGCCTGTCAATTGAGGAGAAACCTGCTAAGCCAAAGAGCAATTATGCCGTTGTTGGTCTCTATTTCTATCCAAACAAAGTTGTTCGTGTCGCCGAGAGCATCAAACCTTCCGCACGTGGCGAGTATGAGATTACGACTGTCAACCAGTGGTTCCTCAATGACGGTGAGTTGAAGGTACAGACTCTCGGTCGTGGTTTTGCTTGGCTTGATACGGGTACGCATGATTCGCTTGCTGAGGCAAGTACGTTTGTCGAGGTTATCGAAAAACGTCAGGGTCTCAAGATTGCGTGTCTTGAGGGAATTGCATATCGTAATGGTTGGATAACCGAGGAGCGTATGAGGGATATTGCCAAGCCAATGCTCAAAAACCAGTATGGTCAGTATTTGCTTAAGGTTATTGATGAGTTGAAAGCATAAAGATTTACTTCATATCGGTCTTTCTTATTGGTTTTCAAGACCATTAGACAAATAAATTCCCATCAGATTGAAATATCTGATGGGAATTTATTTATATCATCAACTATTTACTTTTGCAAGTGTGGGTTTATACCGTTCAGTGTTTTCATAAATGCTACGAGGCGTGCGACATCTTTGTCCGAAGGTGTGCGACCAAGTTCATAGCGATACATTGCGCGGACTGCGTCTTCCAGTGTTGCTTGTGAGCCGTCATGGAAATATGGTGCGGTGTACTCGATGTTGCGGAGACCTGGTACTTTGAATCGGTGAAGGTCTGCGTCGTTGCCTGTGAAACCTTTCAAACCGTCATCATCGCCGTTATATTTGATTGACTTGTCGCGGGCAGCGAAATAATCCTCGTATATACCAAGGAGTTCAAAACTTTGTCCTCCAAGGATTTTGCCGATGTGGCATGCTGCGCAACTGTTAGCCTTGAAGAGTTCATAACCTTCGATTTCCTCTTTGTTCAGTTGGCTCTTGTCGCCCTTCAGGTATAGGTCAAAACGTGAGTCAGGGGTAAGCAGTGTTTTCTCGAACTCTGCGATAACTTCGGTGACTGTATGTTCTGTGAGACCTTCATCTGGGTAAATCGCAAGGAAGCGTGCTACGAGTTCAGGGTCTTGGCGCAAACGCTCAACTATCTGGTCCCAAGTTTGGTCACCCATCTCTATTGGGTTGGTTGGAGGTCCTGCTGCTTGTGCTGCAAGGTCTGCTGCTCGCCCGTTCCAGAACTGTTGTATATTGAAGAATGAATTATATACTGTTGGTGCGTTTACGCCACCGAACTGACCATTGATACCTCCCGAAGTGCGGTCTGAAGGCTCGTCTGCGCCACCGTCTTTCAGTATATGGCATGTTGCGCACGAGATTGTGGAGTCAAGTGATATGCGTGGGTCGTTGTACATAAATTCACCGAGGGCAACCTTTGCGGAATCTGTAGGGATTGACGAAGGAAGCACTTGTATTGGCTCGTTGGCGAACTCATTTGCTGCAAGTCCTGAAGCATAGAGGTTGATGCGTTTTTCGTTCACCCAACGCATTATGATGTCTCTCTCTTCTTTGTTGAAACCTGTTCCCCAATGAATCATTTTGTACTCTGCGATTGGCATAGTCTCGTAAGCTGTGCAGTGTTCCATCATTGCGAGTAGCACCTCTGATGGGTTCTCAAGGTCGATAGTAGCCTCGTCCAAGCTTATGAAACCTTGAGCATGGGTGATGTGTCCTTGGATTGAAGTGCCGATGATAGGGAATGAGGTGTAGAATGGTTTTTCGGCTACGGCTGAATGGCAGATATAGCAGTCGTTTTGCCGTAGGATTGCTGCCACTTGTTCTGAGGTGGATGCCTCTGGGATGGATTTGCGGCAGCTGAACCTATATACGGCGATAGCCGCAATAGCCACAACAAGGACTGCCACTATAATCCAAAGTGTACGTGTTTTTTTCATATTGTTGTTTGTTTTATTTTCGGTTGCAAAGATAAGGATTTTATTTGTAAAAAGCAAATTTTCAGGTATTATATGTATGCATACTGTTGTGGCTGGCTGGCAGGTAGTTAACGCCATACCAAGTCACCTGAAGTGCTGCGAAGGTGATTATTATGAGCCAAAGTCTGACGGTCTGATGGCTTTTCCCCGTGTGTATGTATGCCAAAGAGGCCATCCATGTCGCGGCTGCCCAACACTCCTTGGCATCCCATGTCCAATAGTCTCCCCACGCCATGCGCGCCCATACTGCGCCGAAAATCATCCCTATTATCAACAGTTGCGAGGCTGTGGTCATCAGTGGGTCGGCGATTTTGTCCAACCTCCGTATGAAGAGTTTTATTATAAGGACTATGGCAATGATGGAATATGCCATCATATATATAATAACGTGTGGAACGAACAGCCAGTTGCGAAGGGCTGGCATCAGTGTGCCGAGGTTTATCTTCGCAATGCTTGCCAATGTGAAGATGACAGCTACTAATGATATGGCTATCCAAGCCTTCCACGACTGCCAGCTACGTGCGAGGATTAGCAGCGAACCAAGGAAAAGTAGGAACATCCCTGCGAATACGAGGGGCAGCCAAGGGTCACGCACGACTTCAATGATTGAATATGCGTTATGTCGTAGGTCGTAACCTGCTTGGAAAAATGCGTACCCGCTGTAGTGTGCGGGCGAGTTTACTTCGGTTGTCACCTGTTCCCCGTCAATGGTTAGTATTGAACGGAACATTTTTGGTGTCTGTCCGTCGGAATAGTAATCTGTTTGGAATGTGTCTAACGTGACTTTGAAAGGCAACGGCATTATGCGTCCGTCAGCGGCGAAAGCCTGGTTTTGCGGCTTGCCTTGGTATAGTATCAGTTGTCCGTGCTCGCTGTCTGCTGTGCCGCACATTGCAGTGCAGAATATAAGTGCGAAGCCTGCGTGCGAGAAGAATGCTGGCATTCTATGCGCCTTGTAGTCTCGTATCGCTGCAATTCCCGAGATAATCATCAACGGGATTGAGACTATGACGAGCGGGATTTTTAGCCAAGGGATTGTGAATGTACCCATCAGGGCGACAATCACGAGCAAAGCTGCCATCAGGGAGATAAGCAGTTTCCGTGGAATTTTTATGTTGCGTAACAGATAAGTCAACAATATGACTACCAGCGCTAAAAGTATTGATATTGGTGATTCGAGCATTGTGTTTTTTTATTTGTCGTCATAACGTCGCTGTGTCGCATCTGTCAATCGTTCTGGTTTTTAACAACTCGCAACCCCTGTAAAGACGGGACCTGCTTCGTCTTCGAGGGATATATGTCCCATCAGTTATATTCCTCCTTTGTTATGACTCATCTCAATCAGTCTGCAAAGATAACAATAAAAATTCATAAAAACGTGCTTTTCCCTCGAAAAAAATTCGTAACTTTGCATTTAATATGAAACAGATAAAAGTATTTTGTTTTTCCCCTTGCGGAAAGACCGCCGTCGCTGCTGACACCATTGCTCTTAGATTATCCTCACGCTTAGGCATGGATGTCGTTTGGTCTGATTATACCACACCCTCTTTGCGTTCGCAAATTGTTGGTATAGAGAAGGATGACATCGTTATTTGGGCTTCTCCTGTATATGCTGGCAAGACTCCGAATGTGATGTTGCCATTCGTTAAGGAACACCTTCGCGGCAAAGGCAATCCTGTTGTCCTGCTCGCCACGTTTGGCAATCGTTCTTTCGACAATACTTTGGCTGAAATGTCCTCTCTTGTCAGAAACGGTGGTATGAACCCTGTTGCCGCCGCTGCTGTGGTGGCTGAACATGCCTTTGTCCCTGAATTGGGCTTTTGCCGTCCTTCGGCTGACGACAAGAGGGAGCTGGAAATGTTCGCTGACGCCATAGATTTTGGCTCTGGCATAAACATTGTGCCTGGTGTTGCTGATGCCCCTTATTATCAGCCTTTGAAAGAGGACGGCACGCCAGCCAAATTCCTCAAGGCTTTGCCCGTTGTTGATGATTCCAAATGTACTGCCTGTGGAAAATGCGTTACTGTCTGTCCCGTAGGCAGTGTGAGTTTGGAGAATGTTGCCGTTTTCTCCTCTCCTTGCATCAAATGTATGGCGTGTGTCAAAAATTGTCCCGAAGCTGCTATTTCTATAAATGACGCTGATTTCAAAAGCCATCGTCGCATGCTGCTCTCATCAATGAGCGATGCAAAGGAGAATGTTTTTATAGTCTGAGCTTAGTCCTAAAATATATGGTTCTTTTGCCACTTAGTGATGATGAAATAATAACTTGGAACGATTTTGAAGTTTATTTTTAGCAGATTGCTCGCCTTGAATGAAGGAGCGATGTAAACATCGTGACTAAATGAAAGCCAGCAAGATGCAAAAATAAATTCAAAAGCGTCCAATCATAAACCATCAGCTTGTTATCTTAAAACATAATTTAGTACTGATGCGATAAAATCGCATGCGAATTAATAATTTTCGAATAAAGAGAGTTCTTTGACATTTTGGTTTTGAATAGTTGAATCTTTAGGCTTTGTGATAAGGTCTTTCAAATCCACTTTTTCGAGTGCAGAGACTCTTATCAAGGTGGCAATCTCAGTGATTGAATATGGACTTTTGTATTCGGCTTTTATTCTGGCGATAATCAGATAAGCAATTTCAAATCAAAAAATCAAAGTATACTTATAAATAACTAAAAAACAAATATTTAAGTATGCTTGTGCGAAATTTATCGCACCAGTAGTAAACTTGCATTACAAATCGGCATCTATTGGGCGGCACAGCATTTTCGATTAACTGGTTGCAGATTTGAGGAAAATTAGGACTCTATAATACATAGTGTGAAGAGGGATGATTGATGTGTCTGTGAAATGGCTGTTTCGGGGTGTTGACCCACGAAAAGTAAACACTTCAATAAGGCATAAAAATAATCTTCTAATTCTTTTGCCATATCAGATTATTTTTGTTACTTTGCAACGTGAAATCGGTGGTTTGTAGGTGATGCCGTAAACTGCTGATTTACAAAACATATTACATATAAATAGCATTGACTATCATTGTGGTATTCCAGGAAAAGCGTGAGAAACTTTTAATTCTGAATAGACACCACATCAATGATGGTTGGCTTTGAAGTATATAGCCTTGGACTGTGTGCTGAGAATTTGCCAATCGTCTCACTAACAAGATTAGTTGATGCCTACAATCTAACATTGGATTGTTGGCATTTTCTTATAGTGAGACGGAGGTTCAGAAATTCTCACGCTTGCCTCAGGAATACCGTAAGATGATTGCTTGCAATCCTTTTCTTTTTGCAGGGCAGTAGTCTTGCCTCATACACACATATACAAGCCAATTCGGTTGATTGATAGCAATTTGCTTTAATTAGCCGGGTTGGCTTGAATTGTTTTTATAACTTCATAACAATTCAGTTCAGAAACTCGGTGGTTTTCCGAATCATTCATAATGATTCTGAGGAGACTATCTATGTAATCTTCGTATAATAATCTGGTTGACATGTTCAAGAAAAGGCAAATAAAATCCAAGGAAAGAGTATCTTCGCATGGAGAGGTATTTACCAATGAACGAGAAGTTAATGCTATGCTTGACTTGGTGAGACCTGAATGTCTTCGTCCTGACTCACGATTCCTTGAGCCAGCCTGTGGTGATGGCAACTTTCTATCAGCGATTCTTGAGCGCAAACTTATGGAAGTGAAGAGAAAATACAAATCTTCTGTACGAGATTACGAATACTACTCTGTCATCACAATTGGCAGCCTTTACGGTGTGGATATTATGCAGGATAATGTTGAGGCTTGCCGCAGGCGTCTTTTCAAAATATGGGACAAACAGTATAAGTCAGTATGCAAAACGGATTGTACTGATGAAATGCGTGATGTAATCAGGTTCATCATTGCCCGCAATATCGTATGTGGCAATGCCCTGACATTGATGTGTGTTGACGGGAACGGCAATGATACTGATGAACCTATTGTATTCTCAGAGTGGAGCCCTGTTATGAAGCCTATGGTACAACGGCAGGATTTCACCTTTGAGGAAATTCTTCGTATGAGTCAGGAGGGAAACAAGAGAGAAGCAAAACTTATAGATGACAGTGATTTTGATGAAACGGAAGGTCACTTCATCGCAAGATATACAACCCATTATAAAAAAGTTCATCATAATGGATAATGGTCTTTTCAACAGCGTCTATAACCCAGACGTGCTGTCCTGCATCGCCAATCTCAGCAATGACGAGGTGTTTACTCCTCCTGAGATTGCGAACAAGATGCTTGATCTTCTTCCGCAGGAATTATTTGAGAATCCGGATACGACCTTTCTGGATCCGGCTTGTAAGAGCGGCGTATTTCTTCGTGAAATCGCAAAACGTCTCATAAAAGGACTTGAGCCAAAGATTCCAAATCTTGAGAAACGTCTCGCACATATATTCACTAAGCAGCTATTCGGAATCTCGATAACTGAGTTGACAAGCTTACTTTCACGACGAAGCGTGTATTGCAGCAAGTATCCAAGCAGTCAGTTCTCGGTTTATCAGTTCCCGGAGAAACAATCCCAAGGGAATATCATATTCCAAAGAATAAAGCATACGTGGGAGAATGGCCGTTGTAAATATTGCGGTGCATCGAAGTCTGAGTATGACAGAGAAGAAGTGTTTGAAACTCATGCTTACCAATTTATCCATATAAAAAACGCAGAAGACATTTTTAAGATGAAGTTTGATGTAATTATCGGCAATCCACCTTATCAACTCAGCGATGGCGGTAATGGAGCAAGTGCGAAACCAATATACCACCTATTCGTTTCTCAAGCGATGAAACTCAATCCGACTTATCTTTCTATGATTATTCCGGCACGTTGGTATGCTGGAGGAAAAGGGTTGGACGACTTTAGGGATATGATGCTTAAGAGTAGCCATATCAAACATTTGGTTGATTATAACAATAGTGCCGATTGTTTTCCTGGGGTATCGGTTGCTGGCGGCATTTGCTATTTCTTGTGGGAGAAAGGATATAATGGTTCATGTAAAGTGATTAACTTTAAGAACAATGAGTTCTCTGAACCGGATAATAGGCAACTGTCCGAATACCCAACATTTGTTCGTGATAACGAATACATTAAGATTATTCGTAAAATTCAAAAGTTGAATGAACCAACAATGGATAAGGAGGTTTTCTCTCGTAATATTTTCACACTACCAAGCAACGAAAGAGGTCATAAAACAAAATCCTCCGGAGACTATAAACTACTGTCAAGTGATGGATATTCTTTTATCAAGAAAGAAGCTTTCACTGATAGAGAGAACATTCTGAATAAATATAAGGTCATTATCACATACGCAATGTCTGGCGGGAACAAACCTGGAGCAGATGGAAAATATCAAATCATTTCATCTTTAGAGTCTTTGCCACCTCAATCCGTATGTACAGAAACATATCTTGTGTTAGGTGCATTTGACAATGAAGTAGAGTCAAAGAATATGGTTGCCTATGTAAAAACGAAATTTTTTAGATTCCTACTTCTTCAGGCATTATCATCTATCCATATCACAAAGAGTGTGTTCCAATTTGTTCCGAAGCAGGATTTGAAAAATGAATGGAGTGACGAACTTCTATATAAAAAATATGAATTAACTCCAGAAGAAATTATCTGCATAGAATCAGTTATAAGAGATATAGAATAAATCATAATATGGACATTCAATCATTTTTCCCTCAACGTCCTGACGCAGTTCCTACGATATACGCATATCGTCTTAAAGGTGTTGACTCTCACAAAGGCTATCTCAAGGTAGGCTACACAGACCGTGATATTGCGACACGTATAAAAGAACAACTTCACACAAGTGCCGTTCCTTTCGAGGTTGTTCTTCAGGAATCAGCTATGAGCAATGACGGTTCATGTTTTATGGACCACGATGTTCATACCCTTCTCAAAATGCAAGGTATTAAGCAGCTTAATGCAGGCGAAGACAAAAATGAGTGGTACAAATGTACAAAGGATGATGTCTTGGCCGCTATTATAGCCCTCCAAACTGGAACTGCAAATATTGAGAAACGTACTCAGACATTCGAGATGCGTCCTGAACAGGAACGTGCCGTGAAGATGACTGAGGACTATTTCAAACAGCAGAAGATTGACGAACCGGACCGTACACCTAAGTTTCTCTGGAACGCAAAGATGCGCTTCGGAAAAACCTTTGCCAGTTATCAGTTGGCTAAGAGAATGGGCTTCAAACGCATCCTCATTCTCACATTCAAACCTGTTGTTGAGTCAGCTTGGAGGAATGACCTTGTAAGTCACGTTGATTTTGAGGGATGGCAGTTCATTTCAAACAAAGACGCCAAAAATAATAGTTTGAACATAGACCAGGAATACAATCGTGCAGACAAGTCCAAACCAATTGTAGTATTTGGCTCTTTCCAGGACATGCTTGGAACTGTAGAAGGCGGTGGTATAAAGGTCAAGAACGAGTTTATTCATGCTGTATCTTGGGATATAGTTATTTTCGATGAATATCACTTTGGTGCTTGGCGTGAACGTGCTAAAGACCTTTTTGAAAAGGAAGATGAAGAGGTGACCGTCGAATTTGATGCCGAAAAATACCAAAGGGATGAGGCAGGCAATGCCATAAACGAGTCTTGGCTTCCTATTTCGTCCAACCATTATCTGTATCTCTCCGGGACACCTTTTCGTGCTATAAACAGCGGAGAATTTATTGAGGAACAGATTTTCAATTGGACTTACTCTGATGAGCAAGGCGCGAAGGCAAATTGGAAAGGCAGCAATAACCCATACGCTGCATTACCCCGTATGGTTATGCTGACTTATCGTCTGCCTGATGAAATTCAGGAGGTGGCCAAAAACACTGAATTCGATGAGTTTGACCTCAACGTGTTCTTCAGTGCTGAGGGTACCGGAGCCAAGGCAAAGTTCAAATATGAGAGCGAGGTACAGAAATGGCTTAATCTCATCCGTGGCGGCTATCTCCCGGCAAGCATAGATGACCTGAAACTGGGACAGGATAAGCGACCTCCCATGCCGTTCTCTGATGTACGACTTCTCAATGTACTCTCGCATACACTTTGGTTTCTGCCAAATGTCGCATCTTGCCACGCTATGGCCAACCTTCTCGCACAGAGACAAAATGCGTTCTACCACGATTTCAAAGTGATAGTATGTGCAGGTATTCAGGCTGGTATAGGTTTAGATGCGCTTACCCCTGTCCAAAATGCCATGGCGGATCCTCTCAGGTCAAAGACAATTACCCTGTCCTGCGGTAAGCTCACGACAGGTGTGACCGTCAAACCGTGGACCGGTATATTCATGCTCCGCAACCTCAAAAGCCCGGAAACATATTTCCAATCTGCTTTTCGTGTCCAAAGCCCATGGGAGGTGAAGGATTATGCCGGAAACAATATCATTGTCAAGAACGAGTGCTATGTCTTTGATTTTGCCCTTGACAGGGCACTCCGTCAGATATCGGACTATAGTTGTCGTCTTGACATCAAAGAAGGTAATCTCGAAAAAAAAGTCGCAGACTTCATCAACTTCCTTCCTGTCCTTGCCTTCGACGGCAGCTCTATGCGTCAGGTTGATGCTCAGGATATTCTTGACATTGCATTGGCTGGAACGTCGGCGACTCTCCTTGCAAAACGTTGGGAATCCGCACTTTTGGTTAATGTTGACAATGACACTTTGAAGCGAATCCTCGATAGTCCTGAGGCAATGCAAGCACTTATGAACATTGAGGGGTTTCGTAGCCTTAACAGCGATATTACAACAATTATAAACAAATCAGAGGCCATAAAAAAGGCTAAAACTAAGGACAAGAAGCCAAGTGAAAAGGAGAAAAAAGAAATCAGCGAAGAGGAAAAGGAGATAAAAAGCAAGAGAAAAAAGATTCAGGAAAAACTCATTAAGTTTGCTACTCGAATTCCTATATTTATGTATCTGACTGACTATCGTGAACGCTGTCTGAAAGATGTGATTACACAACTCGAGCCTGGACTTTTCAGGAAAGTTACCGGTCTGAGTGTGAATGATTTCAATATGCTTTGCACTCTTGGAGTATTCAATGCGCCTTTAATGAATGATGCAATATTCAAATTCAAGCGTTATGAAGATGCCAGCCTTGTTTACACTGGCATTGATAAACACGAAGGCGACGAAGTTGGAGGTTGGGATACAAGCCTTCGACGAGAAGAATATGAAAAACTATTCTTCAATCAGCAAGCATCCATGGCAGCACAGACTTACGACACCTATATCGTCGAAAATGACGAGAACGAAGAACGTTATTCAAGTGCCAAGTATGGTAGGAAGTCAAAGCCAGTAGATGTCAATCAATCAAGGTCTTCGACACAAAAAACCAATACGGCTATTGCTAAACAGCCTAAAGAAACACCTATATCAAATGCGGATATACTTTATGAAAGTGTAAGAGAAGGTACTGCTGTAAGTCACAAGAGATTCGGTGTTGGTATAGTTGCCAAGATTGATAGGAAGGGACAATATATATTCGTTTCTTTCAACGAAGGTGGAGAAAAGAAATTCCTTTTTCCGAAAGCTTTCATTGATGGTTTTCTGAGTTTAGTGATGATAAAATAATAAGGTGAGTTCTATAAATTCACCGTTATGTTAGAAAAATAAAGATAAGTGGCAAATAAATTTTTTGGTGTTTTTGAAGTTTCTTTTAGCATCTTGCTGATTTTGCCATAGCGACTTCCTTCGCACCTCAGCAATTCAAGCAGAGCTTGATTGCCTTCGGTTTGTCGTCAGTTCAGTCGGTCACATAGCCCGCTATGCACCCTCCTTCCGCACAGCAATCTGCTCAAAATTCACTATAAATGATGGTGATTCCATCATAAATGACGAAATTTGCACGGTGAATTTCACCATAAATGGTGAAGTTCGCACTGGATTTATCCAATGAGGACGAAAGACGTTTTGTGACTTATCGCAAAAGATAATAATATCACGACAAAAGAGATATCAGAAAAACCGGGATGTACTACCAAGACAATAATAAAACATACTAACTTCTTAGTCGCTAATGGATTGATTGTCCTTAGAGGTGGAAAGAAGAAACAAGACATTTTGGCAATGATTGCGGCTTGGAACAAAGATGAGGAGGTATCTGCCCAAGAGGTTCAGAAATGGCTTGAAGAGATTGATTCAATGTTTGAAAATTTCCGAGTGAACGAGAATCTAATGGCTGTGCTTCGTGACAACAATTTCAGCATTGAGACAAAGACAGGCGAGTGTATGAAAGAACTGAAGAGTTTTTTGTCGTGCGGGGACAGGTATATAACTTATGCAGTTTAAGATATACTCTGTATAATCTTCATAACCTTTTCTTCATCCAAACCTGTACATTTGCTAATCAACGAGACATTTAACCCTTCTGCATACATGTTAGCGACAATCATATTCTGAGTACTCTCAACACCTTCTGCACGACCTTCTGCACGACCTTTGGCAAGTGCTTCAGCACTTCTCTCTTCTACGGCTGTGTCTATGGTGTTGTAATAATCCCATAAATTCTTCCTTGACTCCTCGTATGCTGCCCTCTCCTCAGGCGACATATTTGCGCATGCAGCCCTTTCTGCCAACTTTGCAAATGCTGCCTTACGCTCTTCGGCGAATGGTATTGCTTCCATGGTATCTAAGTTTTTAAGTATGTATATCCATTTGTCATATTCAGTCTCGCATTCCTTCTCGCTTTTCACAAATCGCGGCAATTCGATAAAATACTGTTTGAACTTCGGATTGGACACTGTCTTACTTTCAACGTCAATCAATGCAACCTCACTAAGGCTTTGCTCAGGGTTTTTGCCTGGAATATCTTCCATCTTGAAGTTCAGGAAGAATACTCCATAGACAGCCTTAAGTTTGTATCTCCAACCGTCTCCCTTCTCTGCCTGCTCTACGATACTGCGGGACATGTAATAAAGTGCCCTATCCTTGAAAAAGAATTGTCGGCAAATATGTATTTGAAACTCCAATCTGAAAAAGGCGAAATGAATTTAGACATAGTATAGATTATTTCTGGCTGCAAAGTTAGCAAAAATTTTTCTTACTGAGCGCAAAAAACACGAATTTATTTTTGTGTTTTTCTAATGTGTCCTGTTTCAGTTATTTGCTGGTTGAAAATGTTTTGTGTTATCGAATATATTCACATAAAAAAAGAGCGTTTTATCCAGAATTTTTCCCACGAAAAACCCTCTGTCTATTTTTTCAGGAAAATACAGGTGGTATAGCAAATTTCTAATTGTAACCGTTTAATTGTAACCAACCACTTAACCATCTCTATATCAACACCCATTTGTCCAAAAACTGCCAAAAATTAATTGTAACCAATTGTAACCAATTGTAACCGCCAGACTCTCATAAAATATGCAAAATTTCGCAAATTCCAAAATCGACTTTTTTAAATTAACATTAGTTGCATAAAACTTAACCACCCTTAAAAAAGACGTAGCCCAAACGAACCCCTGACCTATCCCAAAGTTGGTTCAAATCTCGAAAAACCGAATTTGAAATGTTAAATTTTCACCTCCAATTTTCCCCACCTCATCAATTTTCATCCATTTTTTCCTATAATTCTTCACATCCCATTTTGCGGTTACAATTGGTTACAATTGGTTACAATTAAAATGTCGCCTTTTTGCCCAATTCCATCTCTGATACTCAACAATTTAACCCTTGGGTTACAATTAAAGGGTTACAATTAGAAATCTCCTATACCACTTTTATCATATCAATATCAAAATAACGCATTTCTGTTTCGTGCGCAAACTAAGCCATCCCGCTAACGCAATTTCCTAGAACTTCTAGAACATCAAAAGCGCAGCGTCCTAAGAGAACTATGACGCTATCTCAAAACAAAAGCCTCATCATTATTGACACCCTTCGTTGACGTTGAACCAACCAGGGACGTTGAACCCTTTCTCGGCGGAGTATGGTATCTTAGGGTTGTCATAGACACGTTTCATATATTTGCCCCAAATTGGCAATGCCATTGAAGCACCTTGACCTTCTACCATACTGGAGAAGTGTACTTTACGGTCTTCCCAACCTACCCAAACGCCAGTCACCAATTCAGGGGTAAAGCCCATAAACCAACCGTCCGAGTTCTCTTGGGTCGTTCCTGTCTTGCCACCGCAAGGCGAGCGGAAGTCGAACATATAGCGAACCCTCGATCCTGTACCCCCGTTTACGACTGCCTGAAGCATGTCAAGCATCTTGTATGTTGCCTCTTCCGAGAGAACCTCCTCTGTCTTAGGCGTGAACTCAGCCAGCCGGTTGCCTTGGTTGTCCTCTATGTGCGTCACGAAGATAGGCTCTGTGCGTATTCCTCTGTTGGCAAATACCGTGTATGCGTCAACCATCTCAGCCACAGAGACCTCGCAAGGACCGAGGCATATAGAGACGACAGGGTCGAGGAAGCCCTTGATGCCGAAAGAGCGCATAAGCTCGACCATTGCCTGTGGCGTTACAAGGCTCATCACGTATGCCGAAATCCAGTTTGACGAGTTTTGCAACCCCCAACGTAGCGACACCGTCTCTCCTTCGTGTTTTCGGTCGTTGCGAGGTGTCCATGGATTGCCCTGCTTGTCGATGAGCGTGTATGGCTGGTTTATTGTCGTCATGCAAGGCCAGTACCCGTTTGACATCGCAAGGCTGTAGAGGAACGGCTTGACCGTCGAACCAACTTGGCGGCGACCTTGCGTCACCATATCATATTGGAAATAAGAGAAATCAGGCCCTCCAATGTATGCCCTAACCTCGCCTGTCAGCGGTTCTATTGTCATCAGTCCGCACCTCGCGAACGTTTTGTTGTATCTGATAGAGTCCAGAGGGGTCATTGTCGTATCTACCGGCCCATGGTACGAGAATACGAGCATATCCGTAGGCGTGTTGAACGCTTTGACGATCTCACGCTCGCTCTTCCCGTCGTTGCGCATTTTGCGCCAACGCTCCGACTGTCTCATAGAGCGGTTCATCGTCTGCTCAATGACCTCGTCCGTTGTATTGTCGCAGAATGGTGCTTTTTTCTTCCCCTTTATTGATTTGAAGAATTTATTCTGAAGGTCGCTCATGTGTTCCTGCACAGCCTCCTCGGCATAACGTTGCATTCGTGAGTCTATTGTTGTGAATATCTTCAAGCCGTCATGGTAAATGTCATAATGTGTGCCGTCTGATTTAGGGTTTTTCTCAATCCAACCGTAAAGGGGGTTGTTTTCCCACTCCAACGAGTCAAGGTAGTATTGCTGGTATGGTTTCAGCTGCCATTCTGCATAGTCGTCACGGTCAGGTTTCTTGGCTGTCAGCACTTTGCGAAGATATTCGCGGAAGTAAGGTGCCATACCTAATTTGTGGTCAACACGGTGGAAGTTTAGTTTCAACGGAATCTGTTTCAGCGAGTCGCACTCTTCTTCTGTTATAAGGTCAGCCTTTTCCATCTGGTTGAGTACCACGTTGCGGCGGTCTTCTGTTGCCTGGCGACGGCTCTCTCTTGCAGGGTTGTAGAGCGATGGGTTTTTGCACATCCCGACAAGCGTCGCGGCCTGTTCAATCTTCAACTCATCGGCGTTGCAACCAAAATAGACGTTTGAGGCTGTGGTGATTCCTACCGCATTGTTCAGGAAGTCGAATTTGTTTAGGTACATTGTGATAATCTCTTCCTTGGTGTATAGTGCCTCAAGTTTTACTGCGATTACCCATTCTATTGGTTTCTGCAATGCACGTTCGAAAATGTTGTCTGCGTGTGGCGAGAATAGTTGTTTTGCAAGCTGTTGCGTGATTGTCGAACCACCACCTGCGCTCTTGCGTTGGAATATCCCTCGCATCACTATGGCGCGTAGGAGGGCTTTGCCGTCTATGCCTGCGTGGTCGAGGAAACGAGCGTCTTCCGTGGCTATCAATGCATTGATGACGTTTGGCGAAATCTCTGAGTATTGGGTGTTTATACGGTTGTCTGACGCTGTGTAGAATGTTCCTATTAGTTCCCCGTCACACGATATTATCTCAGAGGCGAATTTGTTCTTTGGGTTTTGCAACTCCTCGATAGGTGGCAGATAGCCTATTGCACCAATGCTTATCAGTGTAATAATCAATATTATGAATGCGACACCTGCTACGAATAATCCCCAAAACCATTTCAGGAAGGTCTTTTTCTGTGAAGATGTCAGTGTGCCGTTACTTTGTTTCTTGCGTTTTGTTGCCATTATATGTCTTTTTTGAGAAAAAAATCATTGCTATGAGTACGCTCACAACTCCTATTATCGAGCCAGCCACCACGTCGTCAATAAAGTGTTGCGATAGGTAAATCCTTGAGTAACCTGCCATTATGGCAATCACGAGGCAAAGTGTTTTTTGCCACCATTTTGGCAGAAGTATCGCTATTCCGAACATCAATGCGAATGCTGCCGCCGTATGTCCCGAAGGAAAACTGTTCCATGCGTGCATGTGTACGCCATCTACTATTGGCAGGTCTATGTTTGCGTCTTTGAATACAGTCAGTGGCCGTGGGTGGTGCATTATATGTTTTATAGGCTGCACAATTATTGTGGCGATTATCTGCGCCAACGTGAGCATTGCGCCTTTCCACATCTTGGCTATCAGCATTATTGCGCATACGACCCACGGCAGGTTTCCGCCGATGTTGGTGAACAGACGGAAGAACGAGTCAAGGTAAGGAGTACGGTATTCGTTGAGCATCAGGTGAATCTCTGTGCGAGAATATCCCATGCCCATAAAAAATATCATAAATATTACAATGACGGACCAAGGTATTAGGAACGACCTGTTCTCCTTCAGTATCTGCTTCATTTCTGAGAAAAATAGTGTTCCAGCACTCGCCCTGCCGCCGTAAATGAGGTCATTTCGTTGCGGTTCACGCGGTCTTCAAGGTCGGTGAGCATTTTCCCGATTACCTCGTTGTGGTAAAAGTGGTTGCGAAGTTGCTCGTCTATAGTCTCGTACATCCAATATTTGCTCTGCTGGTTGCGTTTGTAGTCAAAGTAACCGCTTTTTGATGTGAAGGCTATGTAGTCCTCGACCATTTTCCACACTTTGTCTATGTTGGTTTTCTCGAATGCCGAGCAAGTTGTCACGTCAGGTGTCCAACCTGACTCAGGCATAGGAAAGAGGTGGAGAGCGTTTTTGAACTGACGTTGTGCCAGTTGCGCCTTTTCAACGTTGTTGCCGTCGCATTTGTTTATGGTTATTCCGTCAGCCATCTCCATAATGCCACGCTTGATGCCTTGCAGTTCGTCGCCTGTACCTGCCAACTGTATCAGCAGGAAGAAGTCAACCATAGAGTGCATAGCTGTCTCACTCTGCCCAACACCCACTGTCTCAACGAATATGGTGTCAAATCCAGCAGCCTCGCAAAGTACGATGGACTCTCGTGTCTTGCGGGCAACGCCACCCAACGAACCTGCTGATGGCGAAGGGCGTATAAATGCGTTTTTCTCGACTGAAAGTTCCTCCATTCGTGTCTTGTCCCCAAGGATAGAGCCTTTTGTACGTTCCGAACTGGGGTCTATGGCAAGAACGGCAAGTTTGTGGCTGTCACGGCAAAGATACATTCCAAGTGCCTCTATGAACGTACTTTTGCCCGCCCCTGGCACTCCTGTTATACCTACCCTAATGGATTTTCCTGCATGGGGTAGGCAACGTTCGATAACCTGTTGTGCTATCTCTTGGTGTTCAGCGAGGTTACTCTCTACAAGGGTTATCGCACGGCTCAATATCGTGCGGTCGCCTTTCAAGATTCCTTCGACAAACTCGTCAACCGTCAACTGTCGTGGCTTTACCCTTTTCGTGAGATAAGGGTTGATTTTAGGTGCCTCCGCGACACCGTCATTAACTGCTAATCCTTTGTATTCGCAACTGTTTTCTGGGTGTTCCATATATTTTCTTTATACCAACAAAGGGACTAACCGCACGATGTTCGGCTAATCCCTGTTTTTTGTTTGGGTTACAGATTTCGTAACTTAATTTTACTGCTGCTGTACAGCCTTTGCGTTTTCAGGGCTTGGGGTTACTGAACCTTTGATGTAGAGTACCACCGTGAAATCCTCTGTGCCGTTGTTCAATGTAACGGTGATTGATTTGTGGAAGCGCCCTGGACGACCCTTTGCGCTGTAAGTGGCTTTGATAACACCCTGTTGACCTGGGTAGATTGGCTCGCGGCTCCACTCTGGTGTGGTGCATCCGCAAGAAGCCCTAACGTTCGTCACTGTAACTGGTGTCTGTGACATGTTCGTAAAAGTGAAAACGTGCGATACCTTGTTGTCTTCTTCTTTTACTGTGCCGAAGTCATACTCGTTTTCAGTGAACTCAACGATTTGTTTCTCCTGAGCCATTGCGCTGAAGGCAAACATAAGTGCCATTGCAACAAATAATACCTTTTTCATATCTTATTAGTTTATAGGTTATCTATTTCCTTTTTTTTCACCGTGCAAAGTTACGGCTTTTTTCCGATATTACCAAACACTTTCTCGTTTTTTTTATGGCAATTTTACATAGTGTTTTTCCTGGTGTCTAATTCCGAAAACTTTCTCTTTTTGTTTATATAGACTTGCCATATTATCCAAAGGTTTAATCTGCCATTGATTTTTTTTGTGACGGTCAGGCTGAGGTTTTTCTTCCTGTCTGCCATGAACTCTTTTTTGCTCTTCCTGAAATCTTTGCGTGCCTTGATGACAGCGTTGAAATGTTCTTTTTTACCTTGAAGAAGCATTTGGAAACCAGCAATATAATCGAGTAAAAACCTTAACGGTGCTATGTGCCAATATTCACTTGTTGGCAGGTTCTTGTACAGCATCAACGCATTGTTGCGGAAGTTCAGATAAACTTTCCTTGGCGATTCATACCCCAGCGAACCTCCTCCCAAATGATAAACAGTTGACCCGCTGACGTAGCGTATCGAGTGCCCACGGGCTTTCAGTCGCCAACACAGGTCAATCTCCTCTTGGTGTGCGAAGAACCGTGCGTCGAGACCTCCTGCTGACAGGTAAGCCTCTCGCCTAATCATCATACATGCCCCTGTCGCCCAAAAAATCTCCATGTCAGTGTCATATTGTCCGTGGTCTTCCTCAACTTTGTCTATCATCCTGCCACGGCAAAACGGATAGCCGTAGCAATCCATAAATCCCCCTGCCGCTCCAGCGTGTTCAAAATGCGTGCGCTTTTTGTCAGCGATGATCTTTGGTTGGCATGCCACGCAATCTTTGTTTTTGTCCAAAGTCTCGACCAAAGGTTGCAACCATCCTTCAGGTGTGTTTACGTCCGAGTTTAGCAGGACGATGTACTCCGCCTCAATTTCCCTTACTGCTTTGTTGTAACCCTCGGCAAAACCATAGTTCTTGTCGAATGCCAAGACTTTTACGGTAGGGTAGTGTTCGTTTAACCATTCTACGGAACCGTCTGTCGAACCATTGTCCGCAACTATTATATCTGCGTCTAAGGTGTTAGCTGTCACCGACTGAAGGTATTCTTCCATCAGTTTGACACCGTTGTAATTGAGAATTATTACTGCTGTTTTCATATAAGAATAATGTGAAAAGAGTCCGTTTCTTGTTGAAGCGGACTCTCTTATCTTCGAAACCAATACAGAGATTACTTTTTGTTGCGGCTCTGACGGTTCTGATATCTGCTGAGGAACTTATCTACACGACCTGCGGTATCGACAAGCTTGCTCTTGCCTGTGTAGAAAGGATGTGAAGAACTGGAAATCTCAAGCTTCACAAGTGGGTAAGTTACCCCATCAATATCGATGGTTTCTTTCGTAGCTACAGTCGAACGTGAGAAGAAAATTTCTTCGTTCGACATATCTTTGAACACTACGGGACGATAGCTTTCTGGATGAATACCCTTTTTCATTGTTTGTGTTTTTAGTTTTAGGCGGAGAGAGAGGGATTCGAACCCCCGGTACCTCTCAGTACGTCGGTTTTCAAGACCGATGCAATCGACCACTCTGCCATCTCTCCTAAATCGACTGCAAAGGTACGACTTTTTTTGCATATAGCAAAATGTTTCGTACACTTTTTTCTAAATTATTTTCTATTCTCTGATTTGTAGGTGATTATATATAATCAGATAACATTAAATGTCGGTTTTTATCGCTTGTTCCGTTCGTTTTCGTTATCTGGTTTTTCCGCAATCACTGGTAAAAATGCGTGTTTGCGACTTCTTTTTATGCAAAACGCAGCCCTGACCATTGACGTTTCAGTCGTTGTGCGACAAGCAATCCTCCATCGTCCTGTAACTCTTCTCTTCGGTTTTTGTTACATCCAAACAGCTTTCCTCGCCTTCCATCCTTTTGATTTCAGCGACAGTCTCGTCTTCTGTTCCCCAGAAATATTTGGTGCTTGTTTCGCCAGCCTGTGAACTCCTGATTAACCAACATTTCTTTTTGTCTTTACACGAAGCAAGGCACATGGCAACAATAACCAATAGAATAAAGAGGGTTGTTTTTCTTCCTTTCATATATTGAATGATAAAGAAAGTCAGTTGCCATTTGCGTGACAACTGACTGATTATCCTATTGTTTAAGGGTGGTTATATTAGTAACCTAAAAACCTAATTAATAGAACTACCATTAATGGATTACTGCTCTATCATAAGGCAATCTGCCATTGTCTTATTTCTATAGCTTTCACCGATTTCGCTTACGGAAACTACTACAATGTTTTCATAACCCAAACTCTTCAATTCGCTCTTGTAAGTGTCAAGGTCGTCTTCGTTAATCCATTTGTAGCACTCAAAATCAACGGGTTGTACATTTTTGCCATCTGGACCTTCATGACCAGGAGCGGTGTAGGTAACGTAGTAACATTTATTCTCACCTTTGTTACAAGACGTGAACAATGGCACAAGGACGAAAACTGCTAAAACAGCAATAATAAGTTTCTTCATACTAGTATTTTGTTTTTTTATATTTTTCAGCGTGCAAAGTTACTCATTTTTCCTGATATGGCAAAACTTTTGCAGGGAATTTTTCCACAATATTTGATTTTCTGTTACTATAGCGTCAATTTATATCCGTTGTGTTTGGATAATATATTGATTTCTTGTTTGTTACTATAAATTCCGAATATGGTTGAGCCTGAGCCTGACATTGCGCTATAGATTGCCCCATCGGCGTAAAAGTCATCTTTTATCGTTTTCAGCAATGGGTGTTTGTCGAAAATATGTGTTTCAAAGTCGTTTCTCACGTCGTTTTTCCAATTCGTTATCGGCAATTTTATTATCTGCGAAAGAGGGGTGTCCCATGGTTTGGGGATGCAGCTACGGTAAGCCTCGGGAGTAGGGACGGATATGTCAGGTTTTACCAACACTAACAACATCCCCTCTAAAGGCAGGTCGATAGTTTTCATTATCTCTCCAATACCTGTGCAGATGGCTGGGCTGTTTTTTATGAAGAAGGCGCAATCTGCCCCAAGCCTCGAAGCAATACTTTCCATATCTCCGTCACTCATTCCTATATTGAAAATGTCGTTAAGCCCTCGTATTGTAAACGCTGCGTCAGACGAACCTCCACCTAATCCCGCTCCTGATGGGATGTTTTTCTTCAAACGCATACTGACGTTGCCTATGCCATATTTTTCGTTGACCAACCGCCATGCGCGCACAACCAAGTTTTCTTTCCCGTCATCGGCAAGTGGTATGCCGTCAATCGTTAATGACAGTTCCCTCGATTTCGTTATTTCCAGTTCATCCCTAAGTGCTATTGGGTACATTACCGTTGAGATTTCGTGGTAGCCGTCAGGACGTTTACGGACTATGTTCAGCCCGATGTTTATTTTTGCATTAGGGTATAATAACATGATAATATAACAATGTATAAATACAATCAGAGGCGACTCTTTTTTACAGGGTCACCTCTTCTTGCGGAAGCTGGGGGATTCGAACCCCCGGTACGGTAACCCGTACGTCAGTTTAGCAAACTGGTGGTTTCAGCCACTCACCCAAACTTCCTCGATTTTGCGACTGCAAAGGTACGCATTTTTGTTGAATAAAACAAGAGATTTCCTGCTTTTTTTTCACAAAAAAGTTTTACCTTTGCACGACCAATTCTAAATGATGGAACAATGATTGCTTTTATCAAGAAAATGACCGTAGTTGTCATAGTTGTATTGTTGCTTATCGGCTTGATTTCAGGAGTGTTAGTATGGTGGGTTGCCTTGCGTAATAATGTTCGTCAAGGCGACTCTTACACCCTCTTCGTCCGTCCTTTTGACGATATGGAAGACGTGCTTGACAGGCTTGAGGACGACAATATCCTCCTTTCTTCCTCGTCAATCGAGTCTCTTGTCGTTCTTCTTCATCACTACGACGGTTGTGAAATACGCCCTGGACGTTACATTTTGAAACCAGGTATGAGGAATATTGACATAGTCAGGAAACTCAGGCACGGCTGGCAGGAACCTGTCCGTTTGGTCATAAATAGTATGCGCTTGCCTGAGAATTTCGCTGCCTCTGTCGGTCGTCAATTGATGTATGACTCTGCAGCCGTGATGGCTTTCATTTCCGACAGCGCACAAATGAACGCTCTTGGACTTACATACGAAAACCTTTTTGCGAATATAGTTGAAAATACATACGAGGTATGGTGGACGGAAAAACCTTCTGAACTTTTCGCTCGTTTGGTTAACGAGAATGGCAAATATTGGGCAAAGAATGATAGGCTTGGCAGGGCGGAGCGTTTGGGACTTACCCCCGAGCAGATTTGTATCGTTGCAAGTATTGTTGATTGCGAGTCGCATTATAAGCCTGAATTGCCAACGATAGCAGGTCTGTACATTAACCGCCTGAAGAAGGATATGCTGTTGCAGAGTGACCCTACGGTCAAGTTTGCCCTTAAGGATTTCGCCAAGAAGCGTATCCTCAATGCCGATTTGAAATGCAATTCGCCATACAACACATATATCTATAAAGGCCTTCCTCCTGGTCCTATTTGCTTGCCAAACCAGTCAACTATTGAGGCTGTTCTTAATGCGGAAAACACACATTATATATACATGTGTGCCGACGCATCGCTCAACGGGACGCACCGTTTTGCCGTCACAGAGGCGGAACATGCCCGTAATGCAGCCGCTTACCATAAGGCTATCAGGGGATTAAGATAGTTGAAAAGTATTTGCGTTTTTGTTTGGTAATCTCCTTTATAATGCCTAACTTTGCACTTCAGAATAACTAATCTAAAAAATACAATTATGAAAGTTCTTGTTGCAACCGAAAAACCATTTGCCAAGAAGGCAATTGACGGTATCCGCTCTATCATCGAGGGCGCAAAAGGTGAACTTGTTCTCCTTGAGAAGTACACATCTGTTGACCAATTCTATGCAGCCGTTGCTGACGTTGACGCACTCATCGTACGTTCAGACAAAGTGACTGCCGAGGTTCTGAACCATGCAAAGAACCTTAAGATCGTAGTCCGCGCAGGTGCAGGTTTCGATAACCTGGACCTCGCAGCATGCACTGCCCACAATGTAGTGGCTATGAACACCCCTGGTCAGAACTCGAACGCTGTTGCCGAGCTGGCGCTTGGTCTGATGGTCATGATGGCACGTAACCAATACACTCCTGGCACAGGCTGCGAGTTGAAGGGTAAGACCCTCGGTATTCAGGCTTACGGTAATGTTGGTCGCCTTGTCGGCAACATCGCTAAGGGCTTTGGTATGAAGGTTCAGGCTCTCGACCCATTCCTCCCTGCTGAGAAGATTGAGGCTGACGGCGTTAAGGCTATCACCAACCTTGAGGAGCTTTATGCTACTTCTGACTATCTGTCACTGCACATCCCTGCAACCGAGCAGACCAAGGGTTCAATCAACTACAACCTCGTTTCGCGTATGCCTAAGGGTGCTACACTCATCAACACAGCACGCAAAGAGGTTATCAATGAGCCTGAGCTTATGAAGGTTATGGAAGAGCGCACTGACCTCAAGTACGTTGCAGACGTTGCTCCTGCATGTGCTGAGGAGATGAAGGCTAAATTCGGCAATCGTTTCTTCGCTACTCCTAAGAAGATGGGTGCTGAGACCGGTGAGGCTAATGTTAACGCAGGTCTTGCAGCTGCAAACCAGATTGTTGACTTCCTCGTTAACGGTAACGAGCGTTTCCGCCTTAACAAGTAATCAATCACTTTATAATATAAGTGCCTCTCCCCTCATTTTATTGAAGAGAGAGGTACTTGTTTTTTTCAATGAATCCTTTCCGCAAAGAGTATATTGCGTATTTGCAGTTGGAGCAGGGGTTGTCAGCGAACTCCCGCAATGCTTATCTCCATGATGTTGACATGCTTTCTGATTTTCTTGGAGATACTCAAGTGACTGAGGCTGATTTGCGGACACTTTCCGATTTTGTTGGTGAGTTGGCAAAAGTAGGACTTTCGGCGACATCTCAGGCACGTATCATATCGGGTGTCAGGTCTTTCTATAGGTTTCTTTTTTTCACTCACAGGATTGAGTATAATCCATCTGAAAGGCTTGTAGTGCCAAAGACAGGCCGTCACCTTCCTGCCGTACTGTCGTTTGACGAGATTGAGCGCATGATTGCGGTGCTGGAGGAGAACAGGGTGGGGTCGTCGGAGTTTATTGTCCGTCGTAACAGGGCTATAATCGAGGTTCTTTATGGTTCGGGGCTTCGTGTCTCAGAGTTGGTCAACCTAAAGTTCTCAGACATGCGCACTGATGACGGTTTTATGATTGTCCGCGGCAAAGGCGACAAGCAGCGACTTGTGCCTGTGTCAGATGTCTCTGTGCGACAGATTGATGACTATCTTCCACTGCGTGAACAATTGGACATAAAAAAAGGCGAGGAAGACTACATTTTCCTCAACCAGCGTGGCGCACATCTCACTCGCACCATGATACTTATTTTTCTGAAGGAACTTGCTCTGAGGGCGGATATTCTGAAGACCATCTCGCCTCATACCCTTCGTCACTCGTTTGCCACGGCAATGCTGGAGGGAGGTGCGAACCTGCGTGTCATACAAATGCTTCTTGGTCACGAAAATATCGTCACAACCGAAATCTACACCCATATTGACACCACACGTTTGCGCGAGGAGATAATCAACTTCCACCCGAGGAACCAAAGGTACTAAAACCTCATGGCTATCCCCCTGACTTCGGGAATGCGTCACCAAAAATATGTTTTAC
>JAKSNS010000016.1 GCA_024399545.1 Paludibacteraceae bacterium | reverse complement strand
TAGTCAGTGGAAAGGATGGGTGAGACTTTTTGGGTGTCCCAGTGACGAAAACAGGAGCGAAAATCACTGGGACAGTTCTTTGATTGACAAAGTAAATCAAAAAACCGTTCTAATCAGAGAACGAACTACACCACACACAGTGCTTTAGACAAATTCATCGAAACACCTGAGTATAACATCAGCTGCGCAATAGTGTTCAGCAACGAGCGCAACGTATTCACAAAGAAGGATGTAACCTACATGCCGATTTATTATTGCATGTTCCTTGAGCATCCGGCAGAATCGACAAAAGAGATCATTCTGAACGAGATTGAGCCCGTATCACTTTAGCCAAGAACAGTCCCAATGATTTTCCGGAAACAGACCCCCAGGTTTTTAATTGAAATAATTGAAATTTTTCAACAATCTTATCGGAAGAACATCTTTTGCTATAGATGACGATGAGAAGTTTTGCGTATTTGCTTTTATTAAGACACACATAATTTTTGGATGAGGTTTTGGGGGAACAATAGGGTTTTTGGGGGTGAGATTCGGAATTTCCGTGCGTTTTTTGTGAGGGTGTGATGAAGGGGTAAGTTAACGAGGATTAAAAAATTAAGTTTTATTTAGGGCGGTTTTTCGTGGTCTCTGATGGTTTTTCGTGGTGTATGGGGGTCGTTAATCCTTTATATGGGCTACGTCTTTTCTACGTCTTTTGCTTTGTGTTGAGGATGGTGTTTTTTGATGGGTTAATGTCGGGAATTTATCGTTAACGAATGTTGTTGATTTCAATTGTTTCAATTATTTCAATTAAAATCGCGTACCCAATGCCCCTATTTTAGAACAAGTGTGTGTATGTGTTAAAATGTCTAATCATCCGATGATTGCGAAACGTTATAAAATAATTCACAAAACATTTGGCTGGTTAAAAAAATTGTCGTACATTTGCAGGTTGAAACCGAGATATGAATATGAGAAACGGATTGGTATCATACATGGCATCATCCATAGGTGTGTGCAGCAGTGGGTTGCATACGCTAAATAATTGTATATCAGCCGTTTTCAATAGGGGGGGGGTATTTTCAGGAACTGATTTCAGGATATATGACGCAGCCGTTGATGGCTGCTGACGATATACGTGATTGCAGGCGCACGACACCGAAAAAGGTGTCGTGCGCCTGCCGTTTGTTTATGTCAATTCAATAAAAACATTAATAAAAAAACAAACAAAACAATGAAAAAACAGTATTGCAAGCCCGAATTCACTGTAATTCGGCAGAACGAGGCAAACGCCAAGTTCTTCGTGGCAAGCGGCGATTTTACAAGCACTGCCGCGACAACAGTTCCTCCAACAGAAGGTCAGGATGCAGCATCACAGTATGATGCAGGCAGTGACCTAAGTATGTAACCACAAAAAGCAATGAGAATTATGAAAAAGGTTTTATTAGCAGCAGCAACGGTGGCAATGCTTTTCGCCACATCATGCAAAAAAGACGTAAACGCCCCTGAGAACATCCAGTTGGGCGAAAACGAATTCCTCGCAACAATCGACAATGGCGCAGTACCACAGAACGCCCCTGCAGTACGCGACGGAATGAATACCATGGCCACAATCGACGGCGACCGCCGCGTGTTCTGGGAAGAGAGTGACCATATTGCAATCAACGGTTGTGAATACATGGCCGAAACCTATGGCAACCCTGTAAAGTTCACGCCCGTCAATCCAAACCAGGTGGCTGAAGGCAACGAGTTTCATGCATTCTATCCTGCCAGCATAGCATCGGAAGGTCCCCATCATAATGGAACACTGCCAGAAGTACAAATCTACACTGCTGACAACAATGCCTCCAACCTGCCAATGTACGCCTACAGTGATAACAAGCAACTCACCTTCCACAACATCTGCGCAGTGCTGAAGATAGAGGTTCCTGCTGATTTTGCCGGTGCAACAAAAATCGAGGCCTCTTCCGACCAGATAATGAATGGCGGTTTCAGTATAAGTAATCCAAACGACAAATACACGGCAGTCATGGATGGAAATGAATATGCCGAATATGTAGGTGACGAATTTAAGAAAGTTTCCATCAGGAAATCAGACTACACACCCTTTGTGGAAGACGAGGTGGTATATATCGCCGTGCCAGCACAGGAATACACCAACTTAAGGGTGGAGTTCTTTAACGGCGACAACACGTTGTGGCACAAGACACTTGATAAATGCACGCTTGAAGTAAATAAGATATATAATATCAACATGACACCTTTAGAGTATCTCTGCTTTGAAGCATTAGAGGATGGGTCTGCTGTGAAATTTGATATGGATGAAAATAATTTCGGTGGAGTATTTATCCTATATAATCTTATTAGTGACACATATGATGATGAACGGGGAGTTTTTTATGATCCGTCAGAGCTATATGATGATGAATTAAATCCAGGTTTTATTCCTCTCAATGCAGGTGATAAGGTCTATTTCTGGGCAGAAAATAATCACAATGAGTCTTTCCCTAGTCAGAATGCACAGTTTGTTATTTCGGGACGAGTTAAGGCTTCAGGTAACATAATGTCCCTTTACGGACCTGGATGTCCTGACAATTTCACACTCCCTGACGATGCCTTCAATTCTTTATTCGCTGGGTGTAGTGGCCTCACAGAAGCACCAGAATTGCCTGCCACAAAGCTGAGCAATAATTGCTACAATTCTATGTTCAAGAGTACTGGTTTAACGAAAGCACCAAAACTACCTGCTAAACAGTTAGCTGAAAATTGTTACAAAGAAATGTTCAACTATTGCCCTGATTTGAACGAAGTATGGATTTATGCAACAGATGGATTTAACGAATATGATTGTCTTACAAATTGGCTTAATGATGCAGGAAGTGAATCAAAGACAATACATTGCACATCAGCGGCGGCAAATTTCTTCTATGATGCAGGTAGTGATTATGCTTATAGTTGGATAATCACAGACGACCTTCCATAACACCCCTATCATTCAATAAGATACAATCCTCGGCAAGTCAAAACGACATGTCGGGGATTGTCTTTTCAGGAGCTTCATGAGCCTCTCATATTTATTGAACCACTGGGATTATATCTTCCATTTGGCATTTGCGCCCTTTGAAATAAGGCCACCCGAAAATATCCCAATGAATGCTTTGCAGGAAAAGGCATCTGTAATGCTCCACGTCCGCCAACTGTCTTTGGTAGAAGATATAGTCATTACCCGCCTTGTCGGTGAAAATCTCTCCAGTATGCGCACCCCCAAGGTATTCACTCATATCACCAGGCTTCATAATGACTGTTGCATAACCCTTTATCATACGAAAACCCCACCTGTTACGGAAAGTTCCGCTCAGTTTCCTTGACCTCCCCACGACAACAGTGTATGGTCGTTCTCTGCTGTTGTACTGCCCACGAGCGGCGAAGAGATACCACCAACCATTCCTGTAATATGCATAAAGCCCTTCATAAACCTTATATGGCTTGTCTGGGTTACCTGTAAAATGCTCGAATACAGCATTTTCGGCAAGGCTAAGGCCGTCGTCCGACAAAGTCGTCCTGTATAATTTGCCGTGGCTTCCCCACATCATATACCATTTGCCGTCGTTTTCGCGAGCAACGAAAGAATCCTCGAAAGTTATGTTAAGCCCGGTTATTTCCTCGTCTAAAAGTATGTAAGGCTCGTCGTTTTTGAAATGAAATCCGCCATCAGCGTGGTTTGACTCAAGGACAATCATACAGACGTGGGTCAACGATATGTACATAAGCCATTTATCCCCGTTCTTTACGACTGTCGGGGCATAAAAACCGTATGCCGAGCCACATTTGTCCGCAAGTTCGTAAATCTGCCAGATTGTGCTTTCGTCCAACGGTGAATAACCTGCGTCTTCCCAATTCACCATGTCGTGGGAGAGCATAAGGTGTTTCTCGAAAGGCCCAGTCGAAAACAAATAGAATATCCCACTCTCCTGGTCGCGCCAAACGGTAGGGTCTGCGCTTTGTTCCTCTGAGACTGGATTACGGAACGTGTTGCTTTTCTGCGGAAGTTTTGCTTCAACTGTGTCAGTTAGGCAAAGCAGCAGTGCCAACATTAGCGTTATGTGACGGAAGATAAGTTGCTCCACGTTTTTCTGTGATTATTTTTTATTGAGTATGAATGAGCTGATTACGTTCATGACTTCCCCAGAGACTTCCCCTGCTGACATATATGAGGCGGGGGTAGCCATTTCCGCTGTCTCGCGCAGAAGGTGGTCAAGTTTCGGGTGGTAGAAGTATTCGGCTTTGTCGCCAAAATATTCTTTCCACATATTGAAATCCTCTACTGTGACTTGATAGTCATAACCTCCTTGAACAATGAGCCAACGTGCTGGGGCAAGGGTTTTTACGGTCTCACTTGGTTTATAGCTTTCGTCAAATTCTATGTATCTTGCAGGCAATGCCGACATCATCTGCTCTTTGTAGGCTTTTATTATTTCCGCAGACAGGTTCTGTACTTTGCCAATATACTCCAGTTGCTCGTCAATCATCACACTCATTGTGCGGACGTTACCCGAAAGGATTATGTACCCCTCGGCAATGCCTTCTGTTGCTTTTGCGATTAGTGGCATACAGTGTCCGCCAAGGCTATGCCCTGCCACGAATATGTGTTTGTACCCCATATTGTTCAGCATCTTGACTGCTGCCACGGCATCTTCGACGGTCTCACCCATATAGGTAATAGTGTCTCCCCCGCCTTTGTAAATTTTTGAGCGTTTGTCGTAACGGTATGATGAGATTCCCTCTTTGGCAAGACCTTCCGCTATCTGTTTGAAAGGTTTGTTTGGACCTATTGTCTCGTCCCTGTCGTTAGGGCCACTGCCGTGTACGAAGAGCAGTATAGGGGCTTTCTTGTCGCCTGCCGTAATCAGTGTGCCGGGCATGCTGAAATCCCCATTGACGAGGGTTAACTCTTTTTCCTTTATTTTGTTGCCTGATGCCGATAGGCAAACGAGCAGGGTCAAAATAAGGAGCGATAGGCGGTATGATTTTGTGGTCATTTGGCTTATGGTTTTGGTTGGCGGACGTAGTGTGGCATTTGTGCTGGTATAGGGAGTGAAATCTCTATGTAACCGCCGAAAGTTCCGTCTTTCTCAAACCAAGGGGCTTGGTAGATGAGTTTGTGAATGCCCTCTTTCTCGATTGTGTAGGCGTTTACGTTGTGGTTGGCAAGCAGTCCGCGGAGGATTTCGGCAGCCCTTGGTGGGTGGCACTCGAAAAGTGAACGTCCGATGATGTTGCCGTATTTCTCGTAAGTCTGGCGTGAACGCTCGTTCATGTCAAGGATGTTTCCCTCTTTGTCGCAGATGGTTACAGCGAAGGGTACTTTCTCGAATTTATCCATTTTGTCCTGTATTTGTTTCCGTTTTCATGTTTTTTGTTTGGCGTGCCACATGGACGTTTTCCATAATTACACGCTGCAACTCCTCTGGCGAAAGGTTGAGCATATATTTGCCCTTAAACGCCACGGAAATGTTACCCGTTTCTTCAGATACTATGATTACCAGTGAGTCGTATTTCTCTGACATACCCATTGCCGCCCTGTGTCTTAGGCCAAGGTGGCGTGGGATTTCCTCGTTGTTGGATACTGGAAGGATGCAACCTGCGGCGGCAATTTCGTGGTCGCGGATTATCATTGCGCCATCGTGCAGAGGGGAGTTCTTGAAGAATATGTTTTCCACAAGGCGGGTGTTGATGTCAGCGCGGAAAACGTCGCCTGTGTCTATTAAATGCTGTATGTTGTCGTCACGTTCGATGACAATCAGCGCACCAACTTTGCCCGCAGACATGTGGCGGCAGGCATTAACGAGGTTAACAACCTGTGCTGACGCCTTTTGCGCCTTCTCCTCGTCGTCTTGTTCTTGCAGGAACGACGAGAACCGTTTCAGGAAACCCAGCAGTTTGGTAGAGCCGAGGTTGAAGAAGAATTTGCGTATCTCGCCCTGAAACAGAACGACAAGCGCAAGAATGCCCACTTTGACGATGTTGTCGAAAATAGCGCCGGTCATAGGCAGCCGGAACACATTGCTGACCAAAAACCAAATTGTGATGAACACCATGATGCCGATGAACACCTTGGTGCCACCGCTTGCCTTCATGATTTTGAAGAGGGTGTACATCAGTATTGCCACCAGCAGGATGTCAATCAGGTCTTTTATTCCGAAAGCGAGCATTATGGTATCATTTCAAGGTTTTCGTCTTCAAAAGCGTCGTAATCATCGGGAAATTCGGTATCATTCAGAATTTCGTCAAGGCTTCTTTTATCGTCTTCGTCTATATACATTGTTGTTTTTTATTATATGTTTTGTTGCATATTTAGTATCAGGTTTCAGGGTGCAAAGATAGCAAAAAAACATCAAATGTAAAAGTTTTTGCCGCAAAATTTTTTCATATCAGAAAAAAACACTATCTTTGCAGCCTGAATATATTACTCGTTCCATACAATGAAAAAGTTTTTCTCAGTTGCTTTAATGCTGATGGCGACGCTGTTCTGCTTCGGTCAGATGGTGGAGCCTATCAAATGGTCTTCCAAATGTAACAAGCTGGATGACACGCATTACGAAATAGTCGTTACCGCCAAGATTGATGCCGGTTGGCATCTCTACGGCTTGAACATCGGCGAGGGCGGACCTTCGCCAACCGTCTTTACGTTTGACAAGGTCAAAGGTGCGAAACTTGTCGGAAAAGTGACTTCTAAGTCGAAACTAATCTCGCATTATGACGATATGTTTGAAATGGAGTTGTCGTGGTACGAAAAATCGGCAGTGTTCAAACAGCCATTCATTATAGGCAAAGACGCGTGGTCGGTAGGCGGAAACGTGACTTTCATGGCGTGCAACGACCAGAACTGTATGCAGGGAACCCCATATAGGTTCTCGTTTGACGGCGAGGGATTCGCCGGGGGAGAGGATATCGTCGTTGTTCCTGCGACTGAGATAATCGTTGAGGACACAGTTGAGTCGCATGAGGACACAGCCACAGTTGCCGCTGTCGTGGCAAATGCTGACATCTATACCCCGGTGGTTGACCAACTTAATTCCTTCGGTCAGGCAGGTGGCGACACGTCTGGTTCACTGTTCTATATATTCCTGATGGGTCTTCTCGGTGGTCTGATTGCTTTGGTGACACCTTGCGTATGGCCGCTGATTCCTATGACCGTGTCATTCTTCCTGAAACGAAACAAGGACAAACACAAGGCACGCCGTGACGCATTCCTCTATGGCTTGTCAATCATCATAATCTATGTGGGTCTTGGCTTGATAGTCACCGCTATTTTCGGTGCTTCGGCTTTGAACTCCCTCTCTACGAACGCAGGTTTCAATATCTTCTTCTTCCTGCTTTTGGTTGTGTTCGCCCTCTCGTTCTTCGGGATGTTCGAGATTACGCTCCCTGCCTCTTGGTCGTCGAAGATGGATGCTAAGGCTGACGAGACTACGGGTTTCCTCTCCATCCTTCTGATGGCGTTCACATTGTCGCTCGTCTCTTTCTCTTGCACGGGCCCTATCATCGGTACTTTGCTTGTCGAGACTGCACAGGGGTCATGGCTCTCCCCTGCAATAGGTATGCTTGGTTTTGCCATTGCTTTGGCTTTGCCTTTCTCGCTCTTCGCTATGTTCCCTACGATGCTCAAGTCACTTCCTAAGTCAGGCGGTTGGCTGAACTCAGTGAAGGTTGTGCTTGGTTTCCTTGAGTTGGCATTCTCGCTGAAATTCCTCTCCGTGGCTGATTTGGCATACGGTTGGGGGTTGCTTGACCGTGAGACCTTCGTCGCACTCTGGATTATGATATTCGCATTCATGGGCATTTACCTGCTTGGTTGGATGATTCTTCCACACGACGACAAACCTGAACGCATCTCCGTTATGCGAATGATGTTGGCTCTCTGCTCGTTGTCCTATGCCATTTATCTTGTGCCAGGGCTTTGGGGTGCTCCTCTGAAATCAGCATCGGCATTCCTCCCTCCAACCACGACTCAGGATTTCTCGCTTTACGATGGCACCGTACACCCTGCCACAATGGATTATGAGGAAGGCTTGAAACTTGCCGCACAAAGTGGAAAACCTATTATCGTTGACTTCTCTGGTTATGGTTGCGTGAACTGCCGTAAGATGGAGGCTGCCGTATGGACAGACGCACGTGTGGCAGACCGTCTTGGCAAGGATTTCGTACTCGTATCACTCTATGTTGACGACCGTACGCCACTCGCACAACCAGTCGAGGTTGAGGAGGATGGCGCAAAACTTATACTCACGACCATAGGCGAAAAGAACTCTTACATCCAGCGTCACGTCTATGGTGCCAACGCACAGCCATTCTATGTTATGATTAAGGCTGACGGAACACCGCTGACAAGCGCATACGTGTTCAACGAGGATGCGGGCGATTTCTTGGATTGGCTTGATTCAGGCAAGAAATAAACGCTTTCTGACATATAGGCAAAGGCGCTGGCATTATTTTGTCAGCGTCTTTGTTTCAGAGTGTGGCACTATTCTTGATTGGTTGGATAGTGAAAGGAAAACAATAAAGAAATGAAACATAATAAGCAACAGAACAAACCAGCTGATACTGAGAAGGAAGAAAAAAAGTCTCAGCCGGAAATGGACCCAAAGCCCGAAGTTGGTCAGCAGCAGGAGAATGAACCTGCTGACAAAAATGACACTCCTGACACAGAAAATGCTGACAATAAGGCAGAAGTTGACTGGCAAGTGAAATGTGCCGAAATAAGCGAGGCACACCTGCGACTGATGGCTGACTTTGACAACTACCGCAAACGCACAATCAAGGAGAAGGCTGACCTCATCAAGAATGCCTCGGAACGTATAATCACGGATTTCCTCCCTATCGTTGACAATCTGGAGCGTGCATTGGCGTCAATGGAGAAAGCAGAGGATGTGAAGGCAGTCGCCGAGGGCGTCAACCTGATTTACACTCAGATTATGCAAATGCTTCAGGGAAACGGCGTAAGCGTTATTCCTACGGAAAACCTTCCACTTGACACTGACGTGCATGATGCCATAACCACTATCCCTGCGCCTACTCCTGAACTGAAGGGCAAAATCGTGGATTGCGTAAAGAAGGGATATAAACTAAACGATAAGGTTATCCGTCATTCGCAAGTCGTTGTAGGAGAATAATATTATGGCAAGCAAAAGAGACTATTACGAAGTGCTTGGTGTCGCCAAGACAGCTTCGGCAGACGAGATAAAGAAGGCATACCGCAAGGTGGCAATGAAATACCACCCAGACAGAAACCCCGGAGACAAGGAGGCTGAGGAGAAATTCAAGGAGGCTGCCGAGGCTTACGAAGTGCTTTCCAACCCTGACAAACGTTCACGCTACGACCAATTCGGTCATGCGGCATTCGAGGGAGGTGCAGGAGGTTTCGGCGGTGGCGCAAGCATGAACATGGACGACATTTTCTCTATGTTCGGTGACATATTCGGTGGTCACTTTGGCGGTGGCGGCGACCCTTTCTCGTCATTCTTCGGCGGTGGCAGCCGTGGCGGGCATCGTACTCCTGTCGGTACAAACCTCCGTGTTACCGTCAAACTGACACTTCAGGAGATTGCCAAAGGCTGCGAGAAGAAAATCAAGGTACGCCATGACGTGCTTTGCGAGGCTTGCAACGGCACAGGTGCCAAGAACCCTTCTTCCGTCCAGACATGCCCTGACTGTCATGGTACGGGTCATGTGACACGCGTGCAACGTACAATCCTCGGTAACATGCAGACCTCAAGTCCTTGCCCACGTTGTGGCGGTACGGGGCAGATAATCAAGGAACGTTGCCCTAAATGCAACGGTTCGGGCGTTGAGCGTAAGGAAGATGTAATAACAATCAAGATTCCGGCAGGCGTGGGTCGCGGTATGCAACTCACCGTTGAAGGCAAGGGTAACGCCGTGCGCAATGGTGTTCCAGGCAACCTCTTTGTGTTGATTGACGAGGAGGAGAACAACGAACTGATACGTAACGGCAATGACCTTATATACAACCTGCTTTTGGATTTGCCGACGGCTGTCCTTGGCGGTGCCGTTGAGATTCCGACCATTGACGGACGTGTGAAAGTCAAGATAGAGAAGGGAACACAACCAGGACGTACGCTGCGTCTCCGTGGAAAGGGTGTTCCTGACGTGAATGGCTACAGAACAGGCGACCTTTTGGTAAACATAGGCGTTTATATTCCAGAGAACCTGTCATCGGACGAAAGGAAAATATTCGAGAAACTTGCCGACTCGCCTAACATGTCGCCTTCATCTTCGTCCAAGAAATCCTTCCGCGACCGCATACGCCAGATGTTTGAATGATATTATGGAAAAACAGAAACTCGGTTCAATATTATATATTGCAGGAGCACTAATGGTGCTTGCGGCGACGGTAGTCTATGTTGTGACCTTTGACAATATGACGTTGCAAAAGTATGTACCATGGATTTTCTCGGTAGGTGTCGTCATTGACATTGCCGGCAGGGTGATGACCCTCCCGCCGTTGAAGAATTTCCGTGTGCGCCGCCTGAACAACATATTGGCACTGAGTTCCATATTGCTGATAGCCTCTGCATATTTTATGTTCATAGGCAAACACTACTGCATAATAACCATACTTCTTTCCGCTATTATGGACCTTTGGTACTCGTACCGTATAAAAGGGGCTCTGGAGGATGCTAAGAAATGAAACGTTCCGACCTTGAGATAATGGCTCCTGTGGGGTGCTGGGAATCACTCCACGCCGCAATAAACGCCGGTGCTGACGCTGTGTATTTCGGCATTGAGAAACTCAATATGCGCTCGCACTCGTCAGCCAACTTCACGACTGAGGACCTGCACAAGATTGTGGCAATCTGCCGTGAGGCTGGTGTGAAGACATATCTTACAGTCAACACGATTATATATGAAGACGACCTTGCGCTGATGCGTGAGATTGTCGATAATGCCGCCGAGGCTGGTGTGTCGGCAATTATTGCCTGTGACATTGCCGTAATGCAATATGCCGTCAGCCGTGGCGTTGAGGTTCATCTCTCTGTGCAGTTGAATGTATCGAATGCCGACTCGCTTCGCTTTTACGCTCAATATGCCGATGTGGTGGTTTTGGCTCGTGAACTGAACCTTGAACAGGTGGCAGCTATCCATAAAAAGATTGTCGAAGAACCAATTCTTGGACGAAACGGTGCGCCGGTGAGGATAGAGATGTTCTGCCACGGTGCGCTTTGCATGGCTGTCTCAGGCAAATGCTACCTCTCACTCCATGAAATGAACCAGTCGGCTAACCGTGGTGCGTGTATGCAGGTTTGCCGTCGTGCATATTACGTTCACGACTACGAGAGCGACATTGACCTCAAAGTTGACAATAAATATATTATGTCCCCTAAAGACCTCCGTACAATCCATTTCCTCAACAAGATGGTTGACTCGGGAGTGCGTGTCTTCAAGATTGAGGGGCGTGCGCGTGGACCTGAATACGTAAACACAGTGGTTCATTGTTATGACGAGGCACTGAAGGCCATCTGCAACGGCACTTACTCTTCCGAACTTGTCCCCGCATGGGAAGAAAGGCTTGCAAGGGTGTTCAACCGTGGTTTTTGGGATGGTTACTACCTTGGTCAGCGACTGGGCGAATGGTGCGACAAATATGGCTCGAAAGCCACACGCAAGAAGGTCTATGTGGCAAAATGCACAAACTATTTCAAAAAACTCGGCGTTGCTGAGTTCCTGGTTGAGTCACAAGCAATAAACGTTGGTGACGAATATCTGATAACAGGCGAAACCACAGGTGCGATGGAAGGGAAAATCGAAGAGATGCGTGTTGAGGACAAAGCCGTGCCAACGGTGGATAAAGGTGTTTTCTTCAGTATGAAGTGTGACCTTGTCCGCCGTGGGGACAAACTGTACAAAATGGAAATCTCGTAAAGAATACAATCATGTATAACAAACTTTCAGACAAGGCCGTTGAGTTCATCGACCATCAGGAGATTCTCGACACCATAAAATGGGCGGACGAGAACAAGGACAATTACGAACTCATAAATTCACTCATAGAGCGTTCGGAAGACTGCAAAGGTCTTTCGCACCGTGAGGCTTTGCTGCTGCTGACCTGCGACAACAAGGAACTGATAGAGAAGATGTTTGCCGTCGCAAAACGCATCAAACAACGTTTCTATGGCAACCGCATAGTTATGTTTGCCCCACTGTATCTTTCAAACTACTGCATAAACGGTTGTGTCTATTGCCCTTACCATGGCAAGAACAAGACAATAGCCCGTAAGAAACTGACACAGGAGGAGATTGTCGCCGAGGTGACAGCCCTTCAGGATATGGGACACAAACGTCTCGCCCTTGAGGCAGGCGAACACCCAACCCTCAACCCAATAGAATACATCCTTGAGTCAATCAAGACAATATACAGCATAAAGCACAAGAATGGCGCAATCCGCCGAGTGAATGTGAACATTGCAGCCACAACCGTCGAGAACTACCGCAAACTCAAGGAGGCTGGTATTGGCACTTATATTCTTTTCCAGGAGACTTACCACAAGGAGGATTACGAGAAACTTCACCCTACGGGTCCTAAGTCCGACTACGCATATCATACTGAGGCAATGGACCGTGCAATGCAGGGAGGAATTGACGACGTTGGTATCGGTGTCCTTTTCGGTCTTGAACGTTACCGTTACGACTTCACTGGTTTGCTGATGCACGCTGAACACCTTGAGGCAAAATACGGCTGCGGTCCTCACACAATCTCCGTCCCTCGCCTTTGTCCTGCCGACGACATTGACACGGCAGACTTTGACAACACAATATCAGACGAGATTTTCCAGCATATAGTGGCCGTCCTCCGTATTGCCGTACCTTACACCGGTATGATAATCTCGACACGCGAAAGCAAGGCTTGCCGTGAGAAGGTGCTTGACCTTGGCGTAAGCCAGATTTCAGGTGGTTCACGCACTTCAGTTGGTGGATATACAACCGAGGAGCGCCATGACGAGACTTCGCAGTTTGATGTTTCTGACCGTCGTTCACTTGGTGAGGTGATTGACTGGTTGCTCGACCTTGGTTACATACCAAGTTTCTGCACGGCATGTTACAGGGCAGGACGAACTGGCGACCGTTTCATGTCTCTCGTCAAGACAGGTCAGATAGCCAACTGTTGCCACCCTAACGCACTTATGACTCTCAAGGAGTACGCCGAGGATTACGCAACCCCAGAGGTACGGCAGAAAATCTATAAGCTCATAGATGCCGAAATCGAGAAAGTGCCTAATCCCGCAATCCGCAAGCGTGCCATCGAGAACCTCAAGCAGATTGAGGCTGGCGAACGCGACTTCCGTTTCTGATAATAATAACTTAACAATATGACAACCGACTACACACTTACAACCGAAGGCAAATATGCCTACGATTACCCACGTGCCGCACACACATCAGATGCCATCCTTCTGGCAAAGACCCAGTTCGGTACTTTTGTGCTTCTTATCCGTCGTGGGCACAACCCTGATGCCGGCAAATGGGCTTTTCCTGGTGGGTTTATGGAGATGAACGAAACTTGCGAACAAGCTGCCCGCCGTGAGTTGACAGAGGAGACAAGTCTCAAACTTGATATGCCTTTCCAATTGGTTGGGGTATATTCCGACCCTGAACGTGACCCACGTGGCAGAGTGGTGACAACAGCTTATATGGTCGTGCTTGCACAGTGCCAACCTGCGAAAGCAGCAGATGATGCAGCCGAGGCTCGTTGGTTTGATGTCACCGACCTCCCTCCTTTGGCTTTCGACCACGCTACTATCCTCAAGGATGCCCTCTCCAAAATATAAACACCCATGTACGAAAACGAGATTAACCGCCGTCGCACCTTTGCCATCATTTCGCACCCTGATGCTGGTAAAACTACTCTGACTGAGAAGCTTCTCCTCTTCGGAGGTGCAATTCACATTGCTGGTGCCGTCAAGTCCAACAAGATAAAAAAGACCGCTACATCCGACTGGATGGAGATTGAGAAACAGCGTGGAATCTCCGTCGCTACATCTGTTATGGGCTTTGAATACCGTGGTTTCAAGATTAACATCCTTGACACGCCAGGCCACCAGGATTTCGCCGAGGATACTTTCCGTACCCTTACCGCTGTTGATAGCGTTATCATCGTCGTTGATGCCGCCAAAGGTGTTGAGACTCAGACACGTCGGTTGATGCAGGTCTGCACTATGCGCAAGACCCCTGTAATGATTTTCGTCAACAAGATGGACCGTGAGGGTAAGTCGCCTTTTGACCTCCTTGACGAACTAGAGGCCGAACTCGGGATACATGTCCGTCCACTCTCTTGGCCAATTAACATGGGTATGAAATTCAAGGGTGTATATAACATCTACCAAGACAAATTGAACCTCTATACCCCTAATAAACAGCGTGTTTCCGAAACTGTTGCTGTCGATTTGGATTCTGAGGAGTTGGACAAAATGGTTGGTAGTGACAATGCTGGGCAGTTGAGGACTGATATTGAACTGATTAACGGTGTCTATGACCCTTTCTGCGTGCAGGATTACCTTGAAGCCAAGATTGCGCCTGTGTTCTTCGGCTCTGCGTTGAATACTTTCGGTGTCAATGAGTTATTGGATTGTTTCGTTGACATTGCCCCTGCCCCTCTCCCTGTCGAGTCTAACGAGCGTAAGGTCGAGCCTCACGAGGCTGGTTTCTCTGGGTTCGTCTTCAAAATCCATGCGAATATGGACCCTAACCACCGTTCATGTATAGCCTTTGTCAAGATATGTTCAGGCAAGTTCGAGCGTAATACCCCTTATCGTCACATACGTTTGGATAAAATGCTGAAATTCACCGCACCAACCTGCTTTATGGCTCAAAAGAAGGAGACTGTTGACGAGGCTTTTGCTGGTGATATTGTCGGGCTTCCCGACACTGGCAACTTCAAGATTGGCGACACTTTGACGTCAGGCGAAACCCTGCATTTCAAAGGTCTCCCAAGTTTCTCCCCTGAGATGTTCAAGTACATTGAGAATGCCGACCCGATGAAAACTAAGCAGTTGCAGAAAGGTCTTGACCAGTTGATGGGTGAAGGTGTGGCTCAGTTGTTTACCCATCAGGCTAACAATCGCAAGATTATCGGCACAGTCGGTCAATTGCAATTTGAGGTTATTGAATATCGTCTTCTTCACGAATATGGCGCGCAATGTCGTTGGCAACCTATTCCTCTCTTCAAGGCATGTTGGATTGAGTCTGACAACGAGGCTCAGTTGAAGGAATTCATCCACCGCAAGGCCAACTATATGGCTAAGGATAAGGATGGTAGGGATGTTTTCCTTGCTGAGAGCAACTACCTGTTGCAGATGGCTCAAAACGACTTCTCCGACATCCGTTTCCATTTCACCTCGGAGTTCTAACCAATGCCTACCCAAGCATTCCCTGGAATTTCTGGAAAAGCACAGCCATAACCATTCACACCGATTCAATCTTGCTGTTATGTGCTTTGCTCTTGCGGTCATAACTAATCCCCACCAATAGCAAGTGTTGTTTTGTCAAAGTTTTGCAAGTCCTTGCCAGGAGTGCTCTCTACCCTATGAAGGAAAAGACAGAGGAAGAACGAAATAAGGGTGGTGGCTTGTATGAAACGGAGAGGCATCTCGATGAACATGAAAAGCAAGATGGCGAGCAGGAATACAAAAGCAGTGAAAGAGCGACGGCGAAGAGCCATGACGAACATGAGGACGACCATAGCAATGCTAAGGACAAAGCCCACCACCCCACTCTGCATCCAATCGCCAAGGAATTGGTTGTGAGCATAGATGTTCTCGAAATAGAGTCCAGGCCAAGGATAGCCGATTACGGAACTGACATATTCGTGCGTTGTGCCACCAAGCCCAGTGCCTGTGATGGGCTTGTGGGATATGAAATCGAAGGCGGAGTTCCAAATTATGCCACGGGCGATATCACTACCAAAAGCACCAAGAGCCGAAGGGTTGGCGATGAAAACGACAATGGCGACAAGGAGAACCGTGGCAAGCAGGGAATAGACAACCTTGCGGCGAGGCCAGAGGAAATAGAGTATCGCAAAGGCGAACGAAAGCAGTAGCATAACAATGCCAATGCGCGACTGCGCCGAGAACTGGAGGAGTATAAGTATGAAACAGCCGAAAAGGTACTCAAGCCAACCAATGACACGGCGTTTGACGATGTAAAATCCTGAGACAGAAGCAGCTAAAGCCCAAATGGCATTATAGGAAGGATGTCCCATACCACTCCAAGCGTAAAGCATATTGAAAGTGAAAAGCTCGTTTCCTTCGGCATCAACAAGGTTGTCCTTGAACATACTGATACGCAAATGGATAAGCTCGGAAATCGGCGCACCAATGACCTTTATCTCGTAAATAGCACTAAGGAACGAAAGGAGGACAGCCACGAGGGCTATGCGCCAGAAGAGTTTCAGGATATTGTTGAGTTCGTCAGCAGTGAGGGAGAAGGCAAGGAACATAGCAGGATAAGCAAGCAAAGGGACGAAATTGCTGGCGTATTTCTTGCCAAAGTGGAGATCAGGCGTCCAAACGAGCGTAACAAGATTCCAAAGGATGTAAACCACTACAATCCAATACTCGCAAGAAGGTTTGCGGTAGGTGTTCCCGTTTTTGCGTTCAAGGATGTAAAAAATAACGGTGCCAAGGAAAAAGAGGTATTGGGTGTCGATAAAGCAACGAATGCGGTGGACGATTGTGGAGGTTAGGACGGCAATGCCAAAAAGGAGTATCTTGCGGTTACGGTCACGACTAAGAAAATGTGAGCCAGCAAGATACATAGAGAAAGGGACGGCAAGTGCGGCAAGCGATAGGACCCACATAATGGGGCGGTAAGGCTGCGAGTCAACCATAATGCTGACAGTAGGATGCCAAAGTGTGACGGTGAAGCACCAAACGGCGACGATGGCAATGAAGGAAGCTACGAACAATATGTCTTTTCTTAGTGCTGTGTCCATTGTCGGTTGTATCACTTATGGTGGTGTCTCCAAAAACGTTTCCAGGCACTTGTTGAAATGGCAACGCACTGTTCCTCATCGAAATGGCGTTGTCGAGCGTAAGCACGGGCGACACGTTCGATGAGGCGTTCGTCACCCCAAAGGCGTGCGAGATTGCGACAGCCACGCTCCATAGAGACTTGACCGAAAAACATCCTGTTGATGTCAACAAGCTCTATTTTCCAATCATCATCCACACGGTCGAAAAGGATGTTGCCAGGGGAGAAATCCTTGTGTAGTATCCCCTGGTCATTCATACGCCCCGCCATTGCGCCGAGAAGGTCAAGGAGGTCCTCATACCCCTCAATTCCGTGGTCACGGAACTCATAGAAACGACGTGAGAGGGGGCTGCATACAGAAATCAAATATGAAAATCCGAGTGGACGACCAAAAAGGATGCAAGCAACGGCTTCCGGCGTATAGAAACCCTCTCGTTCAAGCAACTCCGCATTGCGGTAGGCTCGAATCGCCTTAGGTTCACGGAAAAAAGAATATATGAAATTGTTGGGGAAACGAGGCTTGTGGTAACGCTTGACGCAGAAAGCCATACCATCGTGTTCGATGCGACGGATTTCGTTGCGTGCCTTGTAGATGACCTCCCCCGAAGTTGGGAAAATATCAGGGACGGAGGTAATCCAACCTTCAAGGTCACGATATTTTTCGTTAATTATCAACATGCGGATTTACGGTGAAAACATTCAGGGTGCAAAGGTACAAATAATTTTTCGTATAAAAAACGGTTATGTGAAAAAAAAATCGTAACTTTGCACCCAATATGAAGATAGGATTAGACGCAAAGCGTGCATACCATAATTCGCGAGGGTTAGGGAACTACAGCCGTGACACCATAAGGCTGCTAACGACTTATGCGCCAGAGAACGAATATTACCTAATAGGCAAGCCATCAGATAGATACCATTTCCCAAAAACGGTGACAATAGCCCCCCACGGCATTTACAGCCACTGCCCGACGATGTATAGGAGTTTCGGTTGCGTGGACGATTTGAGAGGCATGGGGGTGTATATGGGACTGTCGGGAGAGTTGCCTTTTGGCATACATAACGTCGATTCGCTGCGCAAAATAGTGACGATACACGACGCAATATTCGTAAGATACCCTAAACTATACCCTGCCACATATAGGTATATCTTCACGAAAAAGGTGAAATACGCATGCAAAGTGGCAGACAAAATCATAGCGATAAGCGAACAGACGAAGAGTGACGTAGTGGAGTTTTTCGGAGGCGAGCCTGAGAAAATCGAGGTGGTCTATCAGGGGTGCAACAATATATTCCACGAGAAAGTTGGCGATGAGGCGTTCGCTGAATTGGAGTCGTACAATTTGCCACGGGAATACATATTGACCGTCGGGGCTTTCGAGCCAAGGAAAAACCTTGGCAACCTGATTCGCGCCGTAAGCATTTCGGGTGTCGGGCTGCCAATCGTGGCTGTTGGTGGACACACGAAACACGCCGAGGAGATGGCACGATTCGCTGAGAATATGGGCGTAAAGGTGGTAATGCTGCACGGGTTCCCGTTCAGGCTGTTCCCTGCCGTATATGCCAAGGCTTTGATGTTCGCATACCCATCGGTGTTCGAGGGTTTCGGCATTCCTATACTGGAGGCTATGAGCATTGGAACGCCAGTGCTGACATCTAAGGGGAGTTGCTTTGCCGAGACAGGGGGCAAGGCATGCATTTATGCAGACCCTTTAGTACCAGAGGAGATTGCCGAGGGGATAAAGAGAATGGTGGGTGATGAAGGGTTGAGGAGGCAGATGGTGGCATTGGGTCACGAACAGGCACGAAAGTTTACTGACGAGAAAGTGGCAAAAGCATTGATTAATGCGATATACTAAAACAATGGAGATACTCATAGACTTATCGATACTGAAACATCCGAACTGCGGGTTGGGACAGGTGGCAATGAACTATGGTTACTACTATAGGGACTGCTACGAACCAGTTGTGGGGGAGCATATCACGCTCCTGGTACCGAAAGCGTTTGTGGGGAAATTCGGCAATAAGGTTCGTTACATCCAGGTAAACCCAATATACAAGCTCTCCACGTCACTGATGAGATGGAGGCGTTTCGACGTGTGGCACTCGATACATCAGTTGGTCAAGTTCAAGCCGTACGCACGCCATTACATAATGACAATCCACGACTTCAATTATTGCCACGAGAGGAAGGGGAAACAGGTGCAACGCTATGTGGATAATAGGAAAAGGCTGATAGAGAAGGCGGATATAGTGACTGCCATTTCGCATTTCGCAGAGCAGGAAACCATGCATTACGCAACACCAAGCAAACCTATAGAGGTTATTTACAACGGCATAGAGAGAATAGACCTGTTGGAAGAGAAGAGACCCGAGGGAGTTAAAGAGCCGTTCCTGTTCACCATAGGGGAGATGAAGGAGAAGAAAAACTTCCATGTGCTGTTAGACATAATAAAACGAATGCCTGAGTACCACCTTTATATGGCAGGGAAGGACAGCACCCAATACGCATCGATGATAAAGAAAAGGATTGAAAACGAAAGGATAAGCAACGCTCACGTCATGGGAATCCTATCCCCTGGCGAGAAATGCTGGATGTACAGGCATTGCAGTGCGTTCGTATTCCCATCGCTGCTGGAGGGTTTCGGGTTGCCAGTGGTCGAGGCTATGCTGTTCCGTAGGCCTGTGGTGTCTTCAAGAGCGACGAGCCTATCGGAAGTGTGCAACGGACACGCAAGGTTCTTGCCTGATGATTTCGATGCTGACCAGTCGGCAAAAATCATCATAGAAGCAATGGCGGAATGCAGTGATGAGGAACTGGAAAACGCATTTGAATACGGAAAGTCGCTGACATGGAGGAAGAATGCGGAAAGGTACTTACAATTATATAGGAAATTGGGGAGATGATTATTTGTCGCATTTTTTGCACACTTAGTCCATGTAGGCGGAGGTGATGACACCAGAAGGTAGTACGATGATGGCAAGCACGACTATAGCGGAGAGCATACATGGCTCTATAACGTTTCGTGTGTTTAGTTATAATGAAATAATAACTTGGTACAATCTTATTTTATTTTCACGATGCAACATCCCGTAGAGACGTGGCATGCCGCATCTCCCAACAATATAAGCGTTTCAAATCGTACCAATTTATTATTTAACCCTGACATAATAATATACTATCTCTTTTTTTTGAGAGGGGGGGTGCAAGTTTTTAGGTGAAATTATTGAAATTATTGAAATCGTCAAAATGTTTCCGCAAGCGAAATAAAACCAAAAACCGCAGGCAAAAAACGCATTGAACGACTGCCCCTTCTAAAGACCCTCCCCAAGTGGGCTGAAATGTTAAAATATTATCCCATTCCCACTGAAAAACAACCATCCGACTTCCCATCCACCGTCACAAGGCAAAAGAGCAAGAAAAGAGCAAGCCCTACCGTACCATAAAATCATCCCGATTTCAATAATTTCAATAATTTCACCTAAAAACCTGGGGGTATATGTAGCCTTAAATGTTAATTAATGGCCCTATAACGAATTAAGTGGGTGAAAACATTGTCACACTTCCAAAGTTACCAAACGAAACGTTATAGAGCCGAAATAATAAGGGTGTGTCAAATTGCTTGGCACACCCTATTTTGTCGTATTACGTTTAGTTGTGGACTTATTCTGCGGAAGTCTCTTTGATGATTTCGGCAACTGTTGGGTGAGGGAAGACCACACGGTGGAGTTGCTCTGCGGTCATACCAGCCTCGATGGCTACGCAGGCGGCACAGATGAACTCGGAGCATGGGTTGCCGATGGCATGAACGCCGATGACTTTGTCTTGAGCATCAGTAATGATTTTGCAAACGCCATTGCCACCTTCGTTCTCAGCGACGAAACGACCAGAGAAGGTCATAGGAAGACGACGAACCTTGTATTCTATGCCTGCTGCTTGTGCGGCTGCCTCGCTCATACCTGCACCAGCAACCTCTGGATTTGTGTAGATGACGCCAGGAATGGCATTGTACTGCATTTTGTCCTCAATCCCGAGCATGTCGTGAACGGCAACTTGTGCCTCGCGCTCTGCCGTGTGGGCAAGGAGGGAAGTCGCATTGATGTCGCCTGCCGCCCAAACGTTAGGGGCAGAGGTACGCATGTGTTCATCAGTCTTTATGCCATTGCGGTTAGGCTCAAGACCCATCTCGCGAACACCGTCAAGCGACGGTTTACGGCCAACGCAGAGAAGTACGTTTGTAGCCTCAGCCTTATGCTCGCCATCTGCGTCAGAATAGGTGACGCATCCAGTTGCGACATGGAGAACCTTTGATGAAAGGTGGAACTCCACACCCTTTTTGGTAAGATCCTCACGGAGCATTGCCGAAATCTCAGTGTCAATGCCAGGGAGAATCTCAGGAGCCATCTCGACGACGGTGACTTTTGTGCCAAATGTATTGAAGAGCCCGGCGAACTCAATACCGATTACGCCACCACCGATAACAACGAGGGACTCAGGAACTTCCTTAGTCTCAAGAGCCTCGGTAGATGTCCAGTATTCTGCTGTGTCAACGCCAGGGATAGGGGGAATGGCGACTACAGACCCTGTGCAGATGAGGAGACGCTCTGCTTCATACTGCTGGTCAGCGCACGCTATGCGGACAACCTTGCCATCGTTGCTAAGGACAGACGCCTCGCCAGTAACGACGGTTACGTTGTTGTTGGTCATCTTGCTCTTGATACCTGCCACGAGTTTGCGGATGATTTTGTTTTTGCGAGCCACGATTTTGTCATACTCGAAAGTGACATTTTCAGCCTTTACTCCGTATTTCGCACCTTCCTCGGCATGTTTATACATTTTGGAAGAGTAGAGCAGTGTCTTCGTAGGGATACAACCCACGTTGAGGCAAGTGCCTCCGAGGGCTTTCTTCTCGAACAACACTACATTCATGCCACCTTTGGCAGCTTGGGCGGCTGCATTGTAACCTGCAGGACCACCACCGATAATTGCTAAATTATACATATCTTGTGTTTTTATTATCTATAACGGATTTTCTGTCCTATTTGGAGCAACTTGGACTCTTTTATATGGTTGAGTTGGCAGAGTTTGCGCACAGTGGTATGATACCGCCTTGCGATATGAGAGAGAGTCTCGCCGGCACGTACCCTATGGTAAGATGCCTGAGTGTTGATGTTTTTCAGCTCCTCTTTATGTTTGTATGTGTTGCTTTTTGTTATGATGTAGAAACCGTCTTTGTCGGAGAGGCAACTTTTTTTCTCGAAATCAATCATTTTGATAGGATTGAATGAGTTTCCGAGGAAACGAAGTTCAAGATGGAGGTGAGGTCCTGTTGAATGCCCAGTATTTCCACCAAGGCCAATTATCTGCCCAGCTTTCACATCTTGGTCAATATTGACAAGGACACGCGACATGTGCGCCATAACTGTCTCAAGTCCGTTGTTATAACGAATTACGACATAATGTCCATAGCCACGACGCTCGAAATCAACGACTCGCACCCTACCCGCGAACATCGCACGTATTGTGTCTCCAACGTTCAATCCTATATCCGTACCATGGTGGTACCTTGACCATCGCCAACCGTAATCGGATGTTACGAGGTTGCTCTTGACAGGGTAAACGAAGTCACGGCAGTCTATATAGACGGAGTCAGGCATTGAGTCAATGCTGACATGATATGGGTTGACACGGAGGGGTGTCCAGGAATAATGGTATAGTTCGTAAGCTGGGTAAATACGTGCCAAAGAGTCGTTGTAAACCAGTCTTCCTTCGATTGGCATGAAAAATTCCAAAGAGTCGGATAGGTCTTCTATGGTTGGTGAGTATTCTGGGATTTTGTATTGCGCATTGATTATGAGTGGCAGCAATAGTGTGGTTATCAGGATTATAAGTCTATGTCTTATAGTCATTGTCTCTTTTTTTATGGTGAGGCTCAAACGAAGAGCCGATATTAGACTGCAAAGTTACGGATTTTTTTTCAAATACCGTCTATTTTTTATGTTTTTTATTTGTAAAATTTATTCGCAGTTTGTTGGGACACGGAAAAACGCAAGTCCATTTTTTATTTGTTTCGTGTAATTGTGAAGCTCAACAGTTTTAGCATTGCGTCTTTGACGGGCGACTCTTTGAAAATATCGAGTGTCTCTTTGGCAATGGTTATGTATCTGTCTATGACGCATTCGGCATATTCAATACCATGATACTTAGCCACAAGCGACCCTATCCCATAGAAATACTCATCTGTGAACTCGTTGCGTTTCGCCTTTTCGAGTATTTGGTTGGACTCAGTGGTAGGTATCTGACGGAGTGCGTGAAGGAGAGGGAGTGTGATTTTGCCCTCACGTATGTCGTTGAGGGTGGGTTTGCCAATCTGGGCGTTAGGTGTGTAGTCGAAAATATCGTCCTTGATTTGGAAACATATCCCCATAGCTTCAGAGAACTGGTGCAGTGCCTTAATCTGGCTTACGGTGGCTCCTACTGTCTTAATGGCAGACTCTGCCGATATGGTGAAAAGTATGGCGGTCTTGCGTTTTATGATTGAGATATACTCGTCCTCGGTTGGTATTGAGTAAGCATGTTGGAGTTGCAGGAGTTCGCCTTCGGCAAGGGTCTGACCGAGTGAGCAGAGCTTGGCGAAAAGTTCGGGATTGCGTGTGTCAGAGATGAAAGCAATAGCCTTGGAAAGCAGGTAATCGCCGGCGAGGATTGACACCTTGTTGTCGAAAAGGGCGTTTGCCGATGGTTGTCCACGACGCTGCATTGTGTTGTCCACCACGTCGTCATGAATAAGGGAGGCAGTGTGCAGCGTTTCGTATGCAGCCGCCACACGGAGAGTGTTTTCGTTGATTTCACCGCATAGTTTTGCGGCAAGGAGGGTGAAGATAGGTCTTATCTGTTTGCCGACCTGACAGTGGACATGGTCCATGACACTACGCAGCAATATGTCGTGCGAAGAGGAGAAAGCGGTGTCGAATGTTTTGGTGAAAGCCTCGAACTCGCAGGCTATCGGCATTTTTATCTGGTTAAGCATGTTCATTTATTAGTTTTTCTAATGCCAGCATTTCGTCACGGTAGTGTGCGGCATCAAGGAAATCAAGTTTGCGTGCGGCATCGTTCATCTTGCGCTTGGCGACTTCGTAAGCCTTGCGCAGCTGCTCATCGCTCATATTGCGGATTACAGGGTCAGCCGCTATGCTTATCTGTTCGCGTTCTTTTTCGATATAGGCATCCGCCACAGGCTCACTCGCCATAGAGACAGGTGTATTGACTTCGGCATATCCACGTGTGAGGGCAGAGGTGTTGCTGCTGATGGCATTATGTGGTATTATATGGTTTTCCTCATTGTATTTCAGTTGTATGCTGCGACGCCGGGCTGTCTCGTCGATGGTCTGCTGCATGGACTTAGTGATTTTGTCGGCATACATTATGGCTTTGCCATGGACGTTTCGTGCGGCACGTCCTACGGTCTGAGTCAGGGATTTATGATTACGTAGGAAGCCCTCCTTGTCAGCGTCGAGGATTGCAACCAGCGACACCTGCGGGAGGTCAAGGCCTTCACGGAGCAGGTTGACACCTATCAGGACATCGAAACTGCCGGCACGCAGGTCATCCAAAATCTCTATTCTCTCTATTGTGTCAATGTCCGAATGTATGTAACGACATCTGACACCGTTTTTACTCAGGTACTCGTCCAATTCCTCCGCCATACGCTTGGTCAGTGTAGTCACCAACGTTCGTTCACCTGACTCGCAGCGAAGCTCAATCTCCTCCATGAGGTCATCAATCTGGTTTTGCGAGGGACGTACCTCAATCTCAGGGTCAAGCAGACCAGTAGGACGGATAATCTGTTCGACAAAAACACCACCGGATTTTTCCAACTCATAGTCGGCAGGAGTGGCTGAAACGAAAATCACCTGGTGCATCTTCTCCTCGAACTCTGCGAACTTCAACGGACGGTTGTCGAGGGCAGCCTTGAGGCGAAAACCATAGTTTACAAGGTTAACCTTGCGTGACCTGTCGCCTGAATACATTCCGTTGAACTGAGGGATTGTGACATGGCTTTCGTCAACAATCATAAGGAAATCCTTGGGAAAATAGTCGAGAAGGCAGTAGGGATGAGTGCCAGGGGGCCTGCCGTCAAAGTAACGGCTGTAGTTCTCGATACCAGAGCAGTAACCGACTTCCTTCATCATCTCAAGGTCGTAGTTGACACGCTCGATGAGACGCCGTCCCTCAAACTCCTTACCCATATCGAACATCTCTTTTGACTCAATGCCAAGGTCAATGGAAATCTGGTCAACGGCACGTCCGACGCTTTCGGGAGTTGTGGTGAAGATGGTGGCAGGGAAGAGGTCGTAACTGTCGTAATGGTCCATGACGTGGAAGTCAGTGAGACCAAGGGTGACAATCTCGTCAATCTCGTTGTCCCAGAAGACAATACGGAGAATATAATCGGCGTAAGGAATGGCGATGTCGATGGTGTCGCCCTGAACACGGAAATTGCCTCGCACAAGGTCCATCTCGTTTCTCACATACTGCGCATTGACCAACTGGCTGAGGAGCCGTTTGCGGGAATAGTCCTTGCCACGTTCCAGGTGTATGCAATTCTCTGTGAAATTGACAGGGCTTCCCAAGCCATATATACATGAGACAGAGGAGACAACGATGACATCTTTTCTTCCAGACAACAAAGCGGCAATAGCCGAAAGACGCAGTTTGTCAATCTCCTCGTTAATGGCAAGGTCTTTTTCAATATATGTGTCAGTCGAAGGGATATAAGCCTCCGGCTGGTAATAGTCGTAGTAAGAGACGAAATATTCAACCTGGTTCTTGGGGAAGAACTGTTTGAACTCGTTGTACAACTGTGCGGCAAGTGTCTTGTTGTGCGAAATGACCAAAGTTGGTTTGCCCGCCTTGGCAATGACATTTGCCATAGTGAACGTTTTGCCTGAACCCGTCACGCCCAACAAGGTCTGGAAAGCCTCGCCATCCCTCAAACCTTGCGTCAATTGGTCTATGGCTTGAGGTTGGTCGCCCGTAGGTTTGTATTGCGATGTGAGTTCAAACAGGTTCATAATAAACCCCCTCCATTTCTGAAGGGGGAATATAAAGGTTTTATTTACTTAGAAAGCATTGATGATACCGCAGAAGTCGTCAGCCTTGAGAGCCGCGCCACCAATCAGTCCACCGTCGATGTCTGCTTTTGCGAAGAGTTCCTTAGCGTTTGATGGTTTGCATGAACCACCGTAGAGGATAGAGGTGTTCTCAGCCATCTCCTTGCCGTATTTTCCGGCGATGAGTGAACGGATGAAGGCATGGATTTCCTCTGCCTGGTCAGGAGTAGCGGTGAGGCCTGTACCGATTGCCCATACTGGCTCGTAAGCCACGACAACTTGACTGAACTGCTCTGGGGTAAGGTTGAAGAGAGACTCTTTGATTTGAGCCTCAACCACTTTGTTCTGGATTCCCTGCTCACGCTCCTCTTTGACCTCGCCGACGCAGAATATTGGTTTGAGACCATTCTCAAGGGCTTTGAGAACTTTAGTACGGAGCATTTCGTAACCCTCTTTATGATATTGACGACGCTCTGAGTGACCGATGATGCAGTATTCGGCACCTGTAGAGCGTACCATGGAGGCACTTACCTCGCCTGTGAATGCGCCTGAGTCATGCTCAGAGCAATCCTCGGCACCTACATATACCTTGCTGCCCTTGAGCAACTCTGCTACTGAAGCAAGGTGTATGAAAGGTGTGCAGATGATAACGTCACAGTTAGGATTTTGGACTTTATCCTTGAGCTCTGAAGCCAGAGCCACGCCTTCTTGCAGGTTTTTGTTCATTTTCCAGTTACCTGCCACAATGTTCTTTCTCATATTATTTTGTTTTTTGCATTAGTTTACGTGCATTGTACTTCTCGACAACCTTGCCTTTCTCTACCACGAAAATACCAGGATTCGCCCTAACCATAGTCTTCAGTTGGATAGGGTCCATAAAGCAGATTTCATACCCTATGTTATTCTCCTCGACGAAACGGGTGAGTGTTATGTCGTCAGATGCCGTCAGACCTATGAACCTTGCCCCCTCCTTCCGGGCTTTATTGTATAGCCTTGCTATACCGTCCATTATCTCTTTGGTGGTGTCAGTCTTGTTGAGGTCCCACATTACCACCATATAGGTCTTGCCATTGTCGTCGAGTATCTCGTCCGTGATGTCCTCGCCGTCCATTGTCTCGATGATGAAATCATGGATTGGAGGGAGAACACCTTTCTCGACCAACGTCGTCTTTTGGTCAACGAACACCCATGTGCTGTCACCCACAGGGACATCCATCAGCGCAAACTCCTTCTCCACACCATTCTTCGAGTAAATGAATGTGGTCTCGTATTTATCTGGATGAGTGCCTATTGGCTGAAGCATCTGCTCGCGGATGTCAGAACCCACATAATAAGGGCGGAAGTCCATGACAGGGATTGAGAACAGCGTGGCGATACCGAACCCTACCACAACACATAATGCCACAAACGAGATAATCCAGGAAAGGATTGTCGTTTTCCAACTACGGCTGACGCTCTTGAACAACCACATTATTATTATGAGTATATCCAAGACAATGTTCTTGTACAACGTGTGCCAATTGGTCAGCACAAGCGCGTCACCGAAACAACCACAGTCCGACACTGGGTCAGTCAGCGCAATCCACACAGTCAGAGGCGTCATGACAACCATAAAAAGTGAGGAAAGCCATAAACCTATCTTGAAATTCATCCTTGTCACGAGACACACGCCCGCCACGAACTCAAGTCCGAAAAGCGCAAATGCGCCGACCGTCGCAAGGAACGACAGGCTTTCTAAGTTCATAGCCATCAGGTAGTCCGTTATCTTGTATTCGGTGCCTAAAGGGTCGATGGCTTTGACTGTTCCCGAGAATATGAACACCAATCCAGTCAGGATGCGGCATATCTCAAAGATTATTTTCTTTGCTTTCATTTTCCAACATTTTTATGAGGTAAAACATCGCATAGTTCAGCATGTCGAAGTAGTTTGCGTCAATTCCCTCCGACACGTCTGTCTTACCCTCATGGTTTTCTATCTGTTTTGTCCGGTTCAATTTGGTCAGTATCAGGTCAGTGTACGACGAGCAACGCATACCCCTCCACGCCTCGCCGTAGTCATGGTTCTTGCGTTTCATCAGTTGGATTGCCTCTTCCATATATTTATCATACTCCCCCATAGCCTCCTCCACGCTCATGTCAACCTCGTCCGAATATCCTTTCTCCAACTGTATCAACCCTACGATGCTGTAGTTTATTATACCTATCAGTTCAGGGCGGATTCCCTCGCCCACCATATTGACGTCTGTCGTCTCAAGCGTGCGTATCCTCTTGGCTTTTATAAATATCTGGTCTGTGAGGCTTGACGGACGGAGCAACCTCCACGAAGCCCCGTAGTCACCCAGCTTGCGCTGGAACAACTCCCTGCACTCCTTTGCCAACAGCCTGAATTCCTCTTCTGTTTCCATTTAGTAACGATTAAATAATAACTTATTCACGACAAAATATCATGTAAAGACGAAGCCTCCTCCGTCTCATTTCCTGCCCCTTTAATCACACCATACCTTTTTTGTTGATATACTGAGACTGACATTGTGCATCCAATCTCCCTCTCAGCACCCCCGGAAGACGTAGCCCATGCAAACCATAGACCTACCCCTGACCTATCGACAACCTTATGCCTGCACCGTCTCGCTACTAAAAAACGTACCAATTTATTATTTCATCGTCACTTAACGATACTTTGTTTCAGCTATCGCCTCGACGATATTCACAATGGAGTCGCCCATCTTTTCAAACTCGGTAATAGCATCCATATACGTCACGCTGACCGTATATGAATATTTGCCGTCATTCAGGTCGTCAAGGTTCTGGTTCTTGAGCTGATGGTTGAAATTGTTAATTTCGTGTTCGTTGTCCTCTGCCGTATTGAAATCCGCAGCCTCGATATGATCCTTGGCCAAAACAAGCAGCATGTGCGACATTGCAGCGTCAAGCAGGTTGAACATCAACTCGATGTTGGCGTTAATCTCAGAAGTGTATTTTTCAGTGCCATCGTGGTATCTTCTGAAAACCTTCGACAGGTTATTGCACGAGTCAGCCACCGACTCAATCTCAGAGACGACCCTGAGACGTTTCTGTATCTGATGTTTGGTGTCGTCTGACAATCGCCCGTCGCTCACTTTGCCAAGGTATTCGGCAATCTCGACCTCCATACGGTCAGAGATGTTCTCGTATTTCTCTATCCTTGTGAATATCTTCGTGAACTCATTCTCGTCAGTCGAGTGAAAGAGATCACGAGTCATCTTGTACATTCTCATGGTACGTTTGCCGTACTGCTCAATCTCCTTCTTAGCCTGAAGGATTGAGAGCTCAGCCGTTGACATAATGCCCGTCGATATATACTGAAGGTGGTTGACCTCGTCGTCCGCCTTGCTGATTGTGTTTGATGGAACCAACTTGATGACAATCTTCTCATACAGATTGGTGAACCATATCATAACGCAGAAGTTGATGCAGTTGAACACCGTATGGAACAGCGACAATGCGAAAGAAACTGCAAACTGTGCCGAGGTAAACTGTTTAATCAATGCAACGTTTTCAGGTATGCTTCTGTCCAATGTCCCATTGTTCAAAGCGTTGAGCGTCTGTTCGTCCAACGAAGAGGTGAGCCGGATAAGTTCGTTAGGGTCCCCTACGCTGCCTGACAAGCTTACTATAAAATCAACCAACAGATAGAAGGCAGGCAATGACCACAAGAGACCGAAGACATTGAACAGCAAGTGGCACATTGCGGCACGCTTTGCCAACACATTTCCCGAGACAGATGCCAGGATAGGCGTTATACAGGTGCCTATGTTCGAGCCTAACACCATTGCCGCGGTACAGTCAAAAGGTATCCATCCTTTGCTGCACATTATCAACGCAATGGCAAACGTGGCTGAAGATGCCTGGACTACCATAGTCAGCACCAAACCAACAATCAGGAACAGCAGCACCGACCAGAAACCCATATTCGCATAGCTCTGCAACGCCGAGAAAACCTCGGGATGGGACTGCAAGTCAGGAACTGAATTGTTCAGGAAATCAAGTCCCATGAACAACAATGCGAAACCCAAAAGGAACTCGCCCCAGTTCTTCCACGAGTTTTTCTTGGCAAAGAGCAACGGCACCGCAAAAGCAATGAGCGGCACTGCGAATGCCGAAATATTGACCTTGAATCCGAAAAGTGATATAATCCACGCCGTGGCTGTGGTGCCTATGTTTGCACCCATAATCACGGATATAGACTCAGCCAACGATATCAAACCAGCATTTACGAAACTGACAACCATTACCGTCGTCGCCGACGAACTCTGTACCAATACAGTGATGAAAATACCCGTCAAAGCCCCTAACCACCTGTTACTTGTCATCAATGACAGAATGCGCCTAAGCCTATCGCCGGCAGCCTTCTGAATACCCTCACTCATCAGTTTCATACCATAAAGGAACAGTCCTACAGCACCTATCAAAGTAAGGATTTCCAACAGTCCGAAATGCATATAAATACCTTAAAATAAATTTGCTGCAAATTTACTCATTTTTATTGACATAGAACCAATTTTTTTGCGTAAATTTGCAGCAAAATTTCAAACTCTTCTTTCAAACCCTTAATGCCTTGTTATTATGGATAATAAAGTATCTGTTCTTTGCAGGAACAATAATGTCACCCAAGACTACCCCATCGGAATTTCCCTCAGCGAACTTCTGGACATTACCCAAATCAAACTCAAATCTCCTATCGTAGGTGCGACCGTCAACAACGTTCTGCACGATATGTCGTACAGAATCTTCAAGCCAAAAACCGTCGAATTCATCGAACTCCTGTCCATTCCAGGACAATCAATCTATAGCCGCTCCTTGTGGATGCTTGCCGCCAAGGCTGCACACGACGTGGCTGATGCCCCACTCATCGTCGAACACCCCGTTAATGGAGGGTACTATTGTACCGTGGGGACTAAGGTGACAGATGAGTTTATCGCCAAGATGGCTGCCGAGATGAAAGACATTATTTCCCGCGACCGTCCTTTCGTCATGCACACTGACCGCACGGAGAATGTCATCAAGCTTTTCGAGAGCGTCAACTCGTACGACAACACCTCTGTTCTCAAGACCTCTGGCCGTGAATACACCGACTACTTTGAGTTGGATGGCTACATAGACTATTATCCTTCAGTGCTTGTCCCTTCAGCAGGCTGTTTAGGCTGTGTTGATGTCAGACGTTTCCATGACGGGATAATACTCGTCGTGCCAGACATCAGGAATACCAGCAAGCTGTCCCAGATTCAGGACTCAGAGCGCGTCTATTCGGCTCACAAGGAGTTTACCTCATGGAATCGTCTTATGGGTATGCGTAACGTCGGCGATTTCAACAATATATGTATCAACGGAGGCATCCGCGACTTGATTAAGATTTCCGAGGCTTTGCACGAGAAGAAGATTGCCGCCATAGCTGAGATGATTAAAGAACGCAAACCTAAGTTCGTTATGATTTCCGGTCCTTCATCCTCTGGTAAGACTACGTTCTCCAAACGCCTTGAGATTCAGTTGAGAGTCTGCGGCATCTCACCAATCGTACTTAGCCTTGACAATTTCTTTGTTGAGCGCGAACAGACTCCTCTTGACGAAAAAGGCGACTACGATTACGAGCATCTTCAGGCTCTTGACCTCCCTCTCCTGAACAGCACTCTCAACCGTCTGCTCAGTGGCGAAGAGGTCGAAATCCCTACATACTCCTTTGCCGATGGCCGTAAATATTTCAAAGGCAACAAGATTAAACTTGACAACAATCAAGTGGTAGTCATGGAGGGAATACATGCCCTCAACCCTGATATGGTTCCTGACATTCCTGCCGATGTTATGTTCAAGATTTTCGCGGCACCTCTCGCACCTGTATCTTTCAGTGACCACAACTGGCTTTCTCACCTTGACGTAAGACTCATCCGCCGCATTGTCCGTGACCATAATTTCCGTGCTAATTCCGCCCAGGACACCATCCGCCGTTGGCCTTCAGTCGTGCGTGGCGAGTTAAAATGGATTTACCCATTCATGAAATTCGCCGATGTGGTTTTCAACTCAGCCCTGATTTTTGAACTTGCTGTGATGAAGATTCATGTCGAGCCACTGCTCCGTCAGGTTCCTGAGACTGCCCCAGAGCATGTCCTGGCATACGAACTCCTCAATTTCCTCGAATGCTTCCAGCCTGTGTTTGACAAGGAGATTCCTCCAACATCACTCCTCCGTGAGTTCCTCGGCGGCAGCTCGTTCCACTATTGATGCTTGACCCCTCTGATATACTTCGTGAATATTGGGGCTACCCTTCTTTCAGACCACTTCAGCGCGAAATCATTGATTCCGTGCTGAGTGGTCATGATACTCTTGCCATACTTCCTACAGGTGGTGGCAAATCCCTCACCTTTCAGGTCCCATCGCTTATGCGCCCTGGTGTGACTCTTGTCATCTCCCCTCTCATCGCCCTTATGAGCGACCAAGTGCGCTCTCTCCGCAAACGCGGCATTCGTGCCATAGTTCTTCATGGGGGACTCTCGCACAACAGGATTCTTGATATACTCGAACAGGCGCAATACGGTGCTTACGACCTCATCTACCTATCCCCCGAACGCCTTGCCTCACAGTTTTTCCGTACACGAATACAGTATGTCGAAGTCTCGCTCATAGCCGTTGACGAGGCTCATTGCATTTCGCAATGGGGTTACGATTTCCGTCCTCCTTACCTTCGTATTGCCGAGATTAGACAATATTTCCCCAACGCCCCGGTGCTTGCTCTCACAGCCTCCGCCACAAAGAATGTCGCCGAGGATATTGAGAAGTACCTCGCCATCCCAGGCACAGAACCCTCCTTCACCCGTTTTCGCCAGAGCATCCGCCGTGACAACATCGTCTATGTAGTCCGTTATACCAAAGACCGTTACCGCACCATCGACGACATCCTAAAGGCTGTCCCCGGTTCTGCAATAATCTATTCACGTATTCGCCAACTCACCGAGGATATTGCCTCCGTCCTTCAGGAGATTGGTTATGCCGCCGATTTCTACCATGCCGGCCTTGACCGTGACGCACGGGAGGAACGGCAGCAAAAGTGGATGAACGGTGAACTCCGTGTGTTATGCGCCACCAACGCTTTCGGCATGGGCATTGACAAACCTGACGTGCGTGTCGTCATACATTTCGACATTCCCGACTCGCTTGAGGCTTATTATCAGGAGGCTGGACGTGCAGGACGTGACGGTGAGAAATCATACGCAGTCCTCCTTGCCAACGACCGCACGGTAGATGCGCTCCTCAGCCGTCATGAACGTCTCTTCCCGACCAAGGATTTCATACGTGACGTTTATCAGAAACTTGCCGAGTATTATGTCATCGGCGCAGGTTCCGGCGATGGTGCCGTTTTCCCTTTTGAGCTTGAGAAATTCTGCCACTACGCACACGTCCGTTATTCCGATGTCCAGTCGGCATTGCAGGTCCTTCAATGGGCTGGTTACATAACAGTCACTGAAGCCATGGACGATGCCTCCAAACTTCAGATTATCCTCTCGCCAAACGATATTTTCCTCTGGAAACAACAACAGATTGACAGCGACCGCATTCTTGACGCCATCATGCGCCGCTACACCGGCATTTTCACCGACACAATGCACATCAACGAGGAGATTATAGCCGACAGCCTCGGCATCACCTCCACAGATGTCTATCTACACCTCACTAACCTCGCCTCTCGTGGAATAGTCAACTACATCCCTTTCCGCCACACTCCCCTGTTGATTTATGAGACTGAGCGTCAAGACTCCGCACTACTGAAAATCCCTGAAGACGCCTACGAGCAACGCATAACCAACCTCTGCGAACGCCTCAAATATATGCGTGACTACGTTGTCTCCACACAATGCCGCACCTCAATCCTCGCCCGCTATTTCGGCGAGGAAGACCTAACCCCATGCAACCACTGCGACAACTGCCTCTCCCACCGCAAAAAATAGACACTACAACGCTTTAAGTGGGTAAGTTCGCATAAGCGGTTAGCAAGATACATCTCAGCAAAAGAATTTTTATCACTGGTGTCCAAAAAAATATTTTAACATAATATTTTTTAGGAACATTTTAATCCATTAGTGAGGGTGTGCCATTTGGTGGCCGTCAGTCGAACTTCAGCGTCAACTGTATTGCATCCTCCATTGAAGTCTGAGTCCGACTCTTCTTGAACAACTCCACGATTGGCGACTTGTCTAGCATCGACAGTTCCAACACCCTTAATACATCGTATATGTCTCTGTCAAGATTTAGCTCTCGCTCTAAAATTGCGACAAGGCAGTAGGCTATAATGGCAGAGTAGATTTGTATTCGCACTGCATTTTCAGTTGTTCCGAAGAACTCTTTGATATGCAGATGTTGTTTCAAAAATTTGAAAAGCAGCTCCACTCTCCAACGATATTTATAAAGTAATGCAACGGTTTCAGCGGTAATCTGAAAATTGTTGGTATAAAAAACGAACGTCCTGTTGCTCTCTTTTTCGTAAAAGACAATGCGTCGCAGAGGCTTTGTGTATTGCTTTTTAGGCTTAACCCCAGTGAGCAGTACAGCCTGGTCAGCCAACACTCCAGTGTCCGGGTTGTTGTACTCCCAGTCCTTCTCGATGGTGTATTGCATGTGTCTTTTCTCCCTGACGACAAAGTAAGCGCCTACCTTGTCTATATTAAAAAGCTCAGATGTAACCATATAAGCTCTGTCGAAGATATAGAAGCTTTCTTTCTCGTACGGTATCTCTCCCATCACTTGCGAATCGTGCAGTATCGCATTGGTGATGACCAGGAAGCAGGGAATATCTGTCTTGACATCGTAAAGTGTATTGACTTTTATCCCACCCTTGTCGTGATGGAACTTCGTCCACCAGAACGTGCTCAGGCATAAAGATATGGTCGTGGAGTCAAAGGCATATACATTGTTGTCAACGCAGAACTCTTTGATGACTGAGGAACGCTTGTCTCTTGCAATGCCTATCATGATATATGCGAACTCTTCGAAGATACGCACTTCTCGTACCATATTGGCATAAGACAGATTACTGCGGGTTACTTTGTCGCCGAAACCCAGATGCTGCTGTTTCTCCTGATGGGCATCCAATACTGCAATCAGGTCTCTCAGACTCTCTCGTTTGGTCAGTTGGGCGAATATCATAACCAACAGATGATTCCAGCAATTGAATGATTTTACGCATTTATTGCCTTGATACTTCTTGACCAACCACTCGAATTTTTTCCTCGGAAGCAAGCTGCATAGCTGTGCGAAGACGAATTTACCTTGATATGACATAGGATCGAAACTTAAAAACTGTTTAGACCGCAAAGATAGTCATTTCAAGCCTTCCGAGTGAATTTTTACGTGTAAATTTTTAAAATATAGTGCGTTACAAAGACAATTAACAAATCTTTGTGGACACTAGTGAATTTTTATAAAGACCTAGTTCTCGTAGAACGCTGCGCTTTTCTAGATGTTCTAGAAGTTCTAATTCTAGAAGATACATTAGCTGGTGCATGCCACAGAAATGCGTTTTTTTAAGAAAAGGCAAGGAAGGGGAATAGGAGATTTCTAATTGTAACCGTTTAATTGTAACTCAGGGGTTAAAGGACTGATTACCAGTGGTGGATTGTGGCAAAAAGGCGACATTTTAATTGTAACCAATTGTAACCGCAAAATGAGATGTGAAGAATTTTAGGAAAAAATGGATGAAAATTGATGGGGTGAGGGAAACAGGAGGTGAAAATTTAACATTTCAAATTCGGATTTTTGAGATTTGAGAGAAGTTTGGGGAAGGTCAGGGATTCGTTTGGGCTACGTCTTTTTTAAGGGCAGTTAAGTTTTGCGCAACTAATGTTAATTTGGAAATGTCGATTTTGGGATTTACGAAATTTTGCATATTTTATGTGAGTTGAGCGGTTACAATTGGTTACAATTAATTTTTGGCAGTTTTTGGACGAATGGGTGTTGATATAGAGAGAGTTAAGTGGTGGGTTACAATTAAACGGTTACAATTAGAAATTTGCTATACCACATGTCAATTTTTTAGGTCAAGACATTTTCGCTTGTTCAGAGGTCACTGGACTCTGATTTACCAGAGAGTTACGACCGAATTGCATTCAACGACAAGACCAACCTACTGATGAACCACTTTGTTGATATGGCTTTACAGGGCTATGGTTGGATAGGATGATAAAATTCTGCTTCAAATAAATAAGTGATGATAAAAAAATAACCTGAGACAAATTTGTTGTTTTTTGTCAGTTATTTTTTCATCATCACTTAGGACCGCCCTAAATGAGGCGTATTATTCAGCGTGACCTGCCGATCCAAGCACGTTGCGAACCTTATGCATATAGAGTTGCTTAAGTTCCTCGCGGGCTGGGCCAAGATACTGGCGTGGGTCAAACTTGTCTGGGCACTCTTTCATGAATTGACGAACAGCGGCAGTCATGGCAAGACGGCCGTCTGAGTCAATGTTAATCTTGCAGACTGCTGACTTTGAAGCCTCGCGCAACTGATCCTCAGGAATACCAACAGAATCCTTGAGCGCACCGCCGTTCGAATTGATGATGTCAACGTATTTTTGTGGTACAGACGAAGAACCGTGGAGAACGATAGGGAATCCAGGGAGTTTCTTCTCAATCTCATGAAGGATGTCGAAACGGAGTGGAGGTGGTACCAGGTGGCCGTTCTCGTCACGTTTGCACTGTGCAGGGGTGAATTTGAAAGCACCGTGTGAAGTACCGATCGAGATTGCCAACGAGTCAACGCCTGTACGGTTAACGAATTCTATAACATCCTCAGGACGAGTGTAGTTAGACTTCTCGGCCTTTACGTCATCCTCGATACCAGCCAAAACGCCAAGTTCGCCTTCAACCACAACGTCGTACTGGTGTGCGTACTCAACGACGCGTTTAGTCAACTCTATGTTTTCCTCGAACGATTTGCTGGAGCCGTCAATCATAACTGACGAGAAGCCCATGTCAACGCAGCTCTTGCACAATTCGTATGTGTCACCATGGTCAAGGTGCAAGCAAATCTGTGGACGCTCCCAACCAAGTTCCTTAGCATATTCAACCGCTCCTTGTGCCATGTAGCGGAGGAGTGTCTGGTTTGCGTATTTACGCGCGCCGCTTGATACCTGGAGGATAACAGGTGACTTGGTTTCTGCGCAAGCAGACACGATTGCCTGCATCTGCTCCATGTTATTAAAGTTGAAGGCAGGGATTGCATACCCACCGTCAACTGCGTCTTTGAACATCTTGCGAGTGTTCACAAGACCTAATTCCTTGTAACTTACCATATTAGTCTATTTATATGAGAAAATAATTTGTACGGCAAAGTTAGGCATTATTTTCCATATAAACAAATTTTTCTTATATTATTTTGTTTTTATTGTTATCTTCTTAGGTCGAAGACATAGACAAAAGACAATTTCACCTGTCCGCAGGTCATGTATGGCGTGTCGTAAAGAGGCAGTGTGAATTTGTAGCTGTTGTTGTTGTCGTTGTTTATGGAGTGTTGGTACGAGATACGTCCCTGATAGTTTTTCCACTTCAGCGCAAGTCCCAATTCCATAGCAAATTCGCAACGAACCATACGCCCCTTATCTTTGTCGAAGAATTTGTCATTTTTTTCCGTAACAGGTTTCTTATGCCCTGAGTTTTCCCATCCCCAGTCATGACCGTGAAGACCACATGTGAACACTGGGCCACCGAACATGTTAAGCACGAAATTCTTCTTTAATGGGAAGTTCACGTAGAAATGGAACGGCACGTCCAAATAACCAGTCTGCCTATGGAATTTACTCTCGATTACCTCAAGCGACGGATAACCGACCGTCCAATACATATTCCTAAACTGGTAGGTTATCTGTGCGTCGAACCCCCAACGGTTGCTCACGTCCATCTCGAAATGCGCACCTACATGCAGGCCTGCACCCACCGTTGGCGTTATGTATGCGTCAGACTCGTTGAACGACAGCAACCCATAGTCTATCGAGGGTCCTGCCACGATACCGAGTTTCTGTGCCTGCGCAGTATAAGCCAAAAATGCTATGCACGCTATCGCTAATGCTCTCTTCATATTCCTCAGAACTCAACTTTTGGTGCGTTCTTAGCCTCTTCGTCTGCCTCGAATTTGTTCATCTGGTTGAAACCGAACATTCCTGCAACGATATTGCCTGGGAACTGGCGTATCTTTGTATTATATACCTGTACCGTTTCGTTGTATTCACGGCGTGACACTTGGATCCTATTTTCCGTTCCCTCCAACTGCTCCTGTAATTCAAGGAAGTTGGTGTTTGCCTTCAGGTCTGGATAGTTCTCGGATATAGCCATCAGTCGTCCCAAAGCCATTCCCAGTTCTCCCTGTGCTTTCTGGTATTCAGCCAATTGCTCTGGCGTGCAGTTAGATGGGTCAATTGTGATTGACGTCGCTTTCGCGCGTGCAGCCACAACGCCTTCCAGCGTCGCGCTCTCGTGTGCCGCATAACCTTTCACTGTTGCCACGAGGTTTGGTATCAGGTCAGAACGGCGTTGATACTGGCTCTCTACGTTTGCCCATTTGGTCGTTACTGTCTCCTGGAGTGCTACCATTGAGTTGTACGAATTCATCATCCAGATGGCCAAGATTACTATTACGCCGATTACGATGATGATAGTAAGTGTGTTCTTTTTCATATTCTATTTATTATTATGTAGTTTTCAGAATCTTCCTCCCGCTCCTCCTCCGCCAGAGAATCCCCCACCGAATCCTCCGCCGAAGCTTCCTCCCCCATGACCGTTTCCCCCTCCGATTACCACCGGCACTGGTGGTATCGTGAATGTCACACGGTGTGTACATCCGCAAGCCGAGCATTTGAATATCCTCTCGCCCCGTCCTGCTGTCAGTGGCGTTGGCGGAACGACTATTTTCTCCCCGACTTTCTTGTATGTATGGCCTCCGCACTGTGGACATCTTTTATATAATGTCGAAGCGTAAGCCTTGTATTCCAAGATTTTTGTCGCACCGCATTCAGGGCAAAGCCACACGTCGTAGTCTATAGTATGCACACGCTCTTCCGCCTGCTGTACCGCCGTTAGGTAGTCATCCTCTTCTGCCTCGCTTAGAACCTTCATCTTTTTCCCGCACTTAGGGCATACCATTGGGATATACCTCAGCGACCTTCTCCGTTTGCGTATATACATGAACAGGAACGCCACTGGCACTGGGAACACGAAGGCCGCAATCGTCGTGAATGCCGAAATGCCGCTCAACCGTGCGTATCTTTCGTTGTTTGGCCCTTTCAGTGTCTGCCACTCCACATAGAAGAATATGGCGAGTATCATCATAACGATTATAGCTATAATGAAGTAGCAAGACCAAAAGTCAACCCAGAAGGTTTTATCTTCTATCTCATTCATTACCAACTCTTCCTTTGCCTCGTCCGTCGTCAGGCGTTCCGCTATCATATCCAACCCTGTCTCGAATGCCTTGTAGGTCATCTCCTCCTTCATCAAAGGGAAGACGTTCTCCTCAAGCATCCTTTTCAAGAATCCGTCCGGCAACAACCCTTCCACACCTACGCCAGTCTCTATTTTCATCGCCCTCAGCGACTTGACGTACAGCCACAGCACACCGCTGTTGTTTCTCTTGTCGCCTATCTTCCACAGGTTGAACAGTTCGTATGCGAAATCGTATTCGTCTTCCCCCTCTATTTCATCGACGGCTACTATGGCAAATTCAACGCCAACCTCGTTGCGCAAAGCAAGGCATTTTGCGTCCAATGCGCTTTTCTCTTCTGGTGTGAAAGCACCGCACATATCGCTGACGAAGCAGTTGCGGTTTTCCACCTGCACGTTCCTTACATCTTTTGGTTTCAAAGGTGCCGCCATTATACTGGCTGAACATGCCAACAGGAATAATATTTCAATAATTCGTGACATCAAGCAAATCTATATCAAAAATTAGTACGCTGTATGGAGGGACGTTGAAGTTGCCGTTTGTCAGCGAACCTTCCGTTCCTTTTGAACCGTATGCTTCGGAGTATGGAAGGTAAACTTTCCAATGCGACCCTTGCCGCATACTGCAAAGCACCTCCTGCAATCCCCCTATTAGGTCTGATACATAGTACGATGTCGTTCCTTTCAGCAGGAAGTTGGTCCCGTCAACCAGATAACCCTCCAACGTGAGGTTCACCTCGCTTGACGTTCCCCTGACTGGGTCGTTCGTCCGTTTTGGGTATGCCCCGTAACCATCGTGATAGACCTCTACCAATATCCCTGAAGGCAAAATGGTTGTCCTGACGATTTCCGGGTCTTTGCCGAAGTCGTTTTCCGCAAATTCCTTCAACCATTCGTTGTTATAGTCTTTCCATGTCATAAAGTGCTTCGTGCAGCCACTCGCCGTCAGCAGCAGTAAAATCACTATTATATATTTCAACTGTTTCATATCTAAGGGTGTTTAGGGGTTATGATGTTAATTACCAACGTTATTGCCGTCAAGGTAATGGCGCATATCGCTATCTCAATCAGCGTGAAGGTTACCCGTCGCTCGTCTTTTATCCCTAAATATCCGTCTGCCAGCATCCATAGCATAACGAATGCGTAGATATATAGGCACGCCAGCAGTTTCGCCTCTGGCGCTATGGTGTAGAAGAAAGTAACCAGGAAATACAGGAGCATCAGTTGCAGCGTCATTGTCTTAGCCTTCTCCTCCGTCTCCTCTTTTATGCCGAACCTACGCAACAGCTCGCACGACGCCACTTTCACCACATAATAGAACATATAAGGTACTATAGCCGTGGTCAACATCCCATAAACTATTGCCCCGATGTTCATCTCGCCGCCACATATCAATGAGCCGATAAGCGAGGTAACCGCCAACGTTAATGCCATAGGTGTCACGAACTCCGACACTGCATTACGATAACCAAAGTTCTCCCTCAGTTTTGCCGCACTCATCTCAGCTTTTGGGTCACGTATGTGTCTCCACACGAGCCTGAACAGGTTGGCGCATCTTTTGAATATATTATCTCGCATAGCGCCTCCTATAAAAGAAAATGAATACAAAACCCATTAGTGCCAGTACCGCTATAGGCAGCAATACGTTCTTTGCCGCTATAGTCATGTATCTTTGTTCCACCGAAACGCGGTTTAGCATACGCAACGGCATCTGGCGGCGACGCAACTGCATAATGCCCTCGTCGTCCGTCAGGTACAGCATAGCATTTACTACGAAGTCCCTGTTGCCGTGCTGTTGTTGCGTGACTCTGTCAAAACCTACTGGCAGGTACATCATCCCTTGCTGCGTCCTTTGTACGTCGTTTCTCAGCAGGTCTCCGTCAGCCACTACTACCATTCTTGTAGGCTCTGATTTCTCAACCACCTGCGCTGTTATGCCTTCTGGAGGCATACGGTGTGTGTATATTGACGAGAATCTACCTTCCAAAGCCACGCCTATTGGCACGTATGAGTGTATGAAATAATCCTCTGGCTCAACTTTCATTGCCTGCATCACGTCTATCTCGCCAGGCGCACCTGTCACATGCGAAGCGTTGCTTGTCACCATCAGCACCTCTTTCGTCACTCCTACCGTGTCTCCCACAATCTCTATCCCTGATGCGTAATCCACCTTTACGTCCGTGAGCGTTTTTGTTATAGGGTGGAGTGGCGACAATTGCAGCAGTGGCGAGAATGTCCAAGGAATAGGCTCGAAACGTGGTTTCTCTCCATGACCCGCCATATTCACCGGCATATACGAACACTGCATATCCTCTACGACGGTCGGTGTTACCCTTACCCCGTATTTGAACAGTTGGTCGCCCAGGTTCACGTCGTTTGCCATCAGTGGGGTCATTCCACCCGTCGAAAGCATTGAGTCTGAAATCATCACGCCGTCTATCAGCCAAAGCACGCTTCCTCCGTGCATTATATATTGGTCTATAATGAATTTGTCGCTCTCCGAGAAAGGTTCTTTTGGTTTGGCTATGATTATGGCTGAATATGGGTCCAAAACCGTTGGGTCTTTCCCCATCACGCCTCTATCCACTTGGAAGTAACGGCTTAATGCGTCGCTTATGTCGAATGTCAAAGGTTCTGGCAACTCCCCATGTCCTTCAATGAAAGCTATCTTCTTCAGCGAGGCGTGGTTCAGCACCCTCACCGCGTCTATTATCTGGAACTCCACGTCGCCAACAGCCGTGTTTACTGACATCTCCCCTGTTGCTTGCGCCCCTGGGTTCATCAGGCAGATTGCCATCGTGTCTGACGACGAGCATAACTCAGCCCATGGGAATATTACAGACTCTGTCACCTGCCCGCTTCTCGAACGGTCTGACACCGAAAGCCCGCGTATCCCCCTCTCCTCCAACTGCCTGTAGTTTGCCATTCGCTCCTCGTCGTCCGTAGCCTCCGAAGGGTCAATCTCCTCTATCTCAATCCTCTCGGCTGAAACCATGTTCATCTCCGTCACAAGGTCTGTCACCTCGCTTTTCAACCTTGCCATGTTAGCGTCCAATTTCCCCGTCAGGTACAACCTCAACGTCAGCGGCTCTTTCATAGCCTCCAACTGTCCCTTTGCCGCCTTTGATATGCTGTACCTCTTCTCTTCCGTCAGGTCTATGCGGAAGAATGCCACCCTCGTAGCGGCAAGCCATCCTGCCAGCAGTACTACTGCGATAATGATAATATTGTCCTTCATCGTTTAGTGAATCTCCGTGGAAATGATATGTTTATCTCTTTTGCCAACTGCATTGGCGTCTTTCCCTTACCGTCATTTATTTCTGGGTATGCCACCCTGCTATGGTAAATGTTCAACAAATACTCTTTGAACGACTCTTTGGCTATCTGCAAATCACGGAACGTTATAGGTGCGTCGGTGAACTGTCCGTCCATTATCTGCGATGTCACTATATTTTCCACCAATTTGCCGATAGTCTCTTTGTTATACTCTTTCAGCGAACGCGATGCCGCTTCTATCGAGTCTGCCATCATCAGTATTATCGTCTCTTTAGTCCTTGGTTTAGGCCCTTTGTATGTGAATTTGTCCTTTGGCGGCTCCTCGCCTGGATGTTCGTTTACCCATTGGTTGTAGAAGAACCTTGTCTTCGACGTCCCATGGTGCGTCAGTATGAATTCTATTATCTGGAACGGCAATCCGTTCTTTTTCGCTATCTTCACTCCATCTTCCACATGCCTGATTATCAAGTCCGACGACTCTATAAGCGTCAGGTCTTCCAAAGGATTTATACCTGCCGCACGGTTTTCCGTGAACACCATCGGGTTATTCATTTTCCCTAAGTCATGGTACATTGCCCCTGCCCTAACCAGCAATGGGTTAGCACCAACTTTCGTCGCCACATGCTCCGCCAGGTTACCCACCTGCAACACATGCTGGAACGTGCCTGGGCATTTGTTCGCAAACTGGTTTATCAATGGGTTGTTCACGTTCGCCAGTTCGCCAAGGGACACGTCGCTCAAGAACCCGAAAACCTTCTCCACCAAGAATATAACCCCATACGTCAGCAGCAGGCAGATGGCGTTTATCAGGAACGTCCCTGTCGTCCACCAGTCAACGCTCTCTATATCGATACCCATCGACAATCTCAGGCTGATAAATGTCAGCATATAGGTCACGAACACTATCAATGCCGCCCTCAACAGCTGTTTGCGGTTGTTTATGTCTTTCAGGCTAAGCACCGCCACCATTCCAGCTATCAACTCTATTATTATGAATTCCGCCGGGTTATCCACGAACATCGAGGCTGCCAACGTCGTAACTATATGCACGTACAATGCCGTCCTTGAGTCAAAGAACACCCTCACGACCAACGGCAGCATCGCCATCGGCACTATGTATTCCCTATATTTCAACTGCACGACAACAAGCGAGAACAAACCCAACATCATCACGCTCGCAAGCATCAGGAACAACGTCTCCCTCGCGCTTTTGAATATCTTCGGGCGGAAAAGTACCAGATACCCCCACAGCAAAGCGTAGTACATCAACAGCAATATTATGTCTGCGCCTATCGTCCACCATGTCGTCTCCTTCTCACTGTTATCCTCTGCGCTTATTTTCCTTAACGAGTTCAGCACCTGAGCCTTCCTCTCCGTCACTATCTCCCCTTTGTCTATGATTTTCTCCCCCTCGACAACCATTCCCGACGTCGGCAGCACCATAGCCTCCAACTCCTTCAGCGCCTCGTCCGTCTTTACTTTGTCTATCTTCAGGTTTATCGAAACGAAACGCGAGACTCTCAGGCTCTTGATTGTCTCCTCATCATAACCCACGTCCTTCAAGGCGTCGTAAAGCCTGTTGTATGCTTGCGACACCGTCTTCAGTTTGCTTACCGGCACCTCGTTCGTGCTGAAATCAGGCATAATAACGCTCACCGTCGTTATGCCTATCGACTCAAACCACTCCTTGTCTTCTGTCGATACAACCCCGTTGATATACATTTTCCTCACCATCAGCAGCAAATCCCTATACGCCCTGTCGTTAGTACCCTCTGTTGACAGCACCTGCAACGAATTGATTGCCGCCATCATTTCCACGGAATCTACCATCATGAATGGCACCAAAAACTGGTGCAACGAATCCCGCTCTTTCGCTATCCTCTCCTCCGATTTGTATATCGGGAAATCCATAGGTGCTATCATTGCGTCGTAATTCCACGGTTTCCCAACTTCATAGTATTGGTCAACAGTCGTGTTCTCTGGTAGCATCAGGAATACGCCAACGACAGTAACTATATATATTACAGTATATAACGCATACCGTTGTGCGTTGCTCAGTTCTATTCTGTCCATATTATCGGATAAGAAAATTCAATTTGCAAATTTACAAACAAAATTCGACACCTGCAAATTTTCCCGCTATTATTTTTTTTCAAAAAAACAATGTGTCCATCTCCCATATCTCGAAAAAAAAACTTACCTTTGTACTCGGATATACTCCCTTCTAACCGCTATGTAGCCCTAACGATACATTAACGATACATTAACGATACATTAACGATACATTAACGATAGATTAACGGTATATTGACCTACCCCTGTTCGTTACCATCGTTGAAAGACAACCAATTTAGAATGGAATAATAACTTGGCACAACCTTATTTTTATATCACGATGCAACATCCTGTAAAGACGGAGCCTGCTCCGTCTCACAACGGTATATGCGTTTCAAATCGTACCAATTAACTACGACATAAAAGGACAAAAGTTATGAGAAAAGAGAAAAAAACCACCCCTAAAGGCAAAAAAACCTCTGCCCCTAAATCCAAACAACGCTCCATCAGCAAGAAACAACGCAAGGAAATCGAACAGAACATCCTCGCCTTCCTCGATAATAACCCAAAGCGTGCTTTCAATTACAAGCAGATTTCTTCCGCCCTCGACCTCCGTTCTCCCGATGAGCGTGCCGTCGTCTTCGATGCCCTTGACCTCCTTGAAATGTCCGGTTTCATCGAGCAAATTGAGAATGGCAAGTTCCGCAGCCTCATCCCTGACACTATCCCTGACGAAACGGAAAGCAAGGTCGGCAAAACCTTTGTCGGCATTCTCGAAATCAAGGAGCATTACTCTTTCCTCAACGTCGAGCGCAAGTACCTTGAACACGACATCCTCATCCCTATGCGTGGCTTGAACGGTGCCAAAAACAACCAGAAGTGCGTGGCTAAAATCACCGAGTGGAAGGACGCTAACCGCAACCCTGTCGGCGAAATAGTAGCCGTCCTTGGCAATGTCGGCGACAATAATGCCGAGATGCACGCGATTCTTGCCGAGTTTGGCCTCCCATACTCTTACCCCAAGGAGGTTGAAGATGCCGCCGAGCAAATCAGCGATGTCATCCCTGCCTCCGAAATCGCCTCTCGCGAGGATTTCCGCGACACTATCACCTTCACCATCGACCCTAAGAACGCTAAGGATTTCGACGATGCCCTCTCTTTCCGCGAACTTGGCAATGGCTCTTACGAAATTGGTGTTCACATAGCCGACGTCTCATACTACGTTGAGGAAGGCTCGATTATCGACGACGAGGCATACAATCGTGCGACTTCCGTCTATCTTGTTGACCGCACCATTCCTATGCTCCCTGAGAAACTCTGCAACAACCTCTGCTCCCTCCGTCCTGACGAGGACAGACTCGCCTATTCTGTCATTTTCACCATGAATGACGATGCCGAGGTTAAGGAGTCACGAATCGTCCGCACGGTAATCCGCTCTGACCGCCGTCTTGCCTACGAGGACGCCCAAACAGTAATCGAGAATCAAGATAACTCCGACCCTGTCAACATAGCTATTCTAAAGCTCAACTCTCTCGCCCAAAAACTTCGTGACGAGCGTTTCGCCAATGGCTCAATTGCTTTCGAGCGTGTCGAGACTGCTTTCCAGATTGACGAAAAGGGCAAACCACTGAGCGTTTATTTCAAGGAGTCAAAGGAGGCCAACAAACTGATCGAGGAGTTTATGCTCCTCGCCAACCGCACTGTCGCCACACGCATTGGCAAACCTGGCCACGGCGCGAAACCTAAGACTTTCGTCTATCGTGTTCACGATGTCCCTAACCCCGACAAACTCGACGCTTTTTCCAAGTTCATCGCCCGTTTTGGCTATCGTTTCAAACCCCTCGGCAAGAATTCCGAGGTCTCTTTCGCCATCAACCGCCTTCTTGACGAGGTGCAAGGCAAACGTGAGCAGAATCTCATCGAGACTCTCGCCGTCCGCTCCATGGCAAAAGCCCTCTACACAACGACCAACATTGGTCATTACGGTCTTGCCTTCGATTTCTACACCCACTTCACTTCGCCAATCCGCCGTTACCCTGACCTTATGGTTCATCGCCTTCTCACACGTTATCTCTTCAAAAAAGGACGCAGTGTCCCTCAAGAGGATTACGAGGAGAAGTGCCAGCACTCTTCTGATATGGAGCAACTTGCGGCAAATGCCGAGCGTGCCTCGATTAAGTACAAGCAGGTTGAGTTTATGCAAGACCATATCGGCGAGGTTTACGATGGTGTCATCTCTGGCGTGACCGAGTGGGGCATTTACGTCGAACTTAACGAGAATAAGTGCGAGGGTATGGTTCCTCTTCGCACCATCAAAGGCGACTATTTTGTATTTGATGAAAAGAATTTCTGTGTCATAGGCACTCGCACCAAGAAACGTTACCAACTTGGCGACCCTATGACCGTCAAGGTCTCGAAAGCCGACCTTATCAAGAAGCAACTCGACTTTGAAACCATCTAAACGAAAAAAATCTAAACGATAATATGGAATTTAATGTAAAAGAACGTGCCGAACGCGCCCGCCAACTCTTCCACGAAGGCTACAACTGCTCTCAGTCTGTCCTTTTGGCTTACTGTTCCGACCTTGGAATGGACGAGGAAATAGCCAAAGCAGTAGCCTCATCTTTTGGTGGGGGAATGGGGCGTATGCGTGAGGTTTGTGGCACTTGCACTGCCATGTTTGCCATTGCCGGACTTGCAAAACCAAGCAACATCCCAGGTAACCTCAAGACTAAAACCGAAAACTACCAACTCGTCCAAGAACTTGCCGAGGAGTTCAAGAAGGAGACTGGCTCAATCATCTGCCGTGACATGCTCAAACTCAACGGAAACACACACGAAGGGCCAATCCCCGAACCTCGCACTGGCGACTATTACAAACGCCGTCCTTGCAGCGAACTCGTCTATCTTGCCGCTGAAATCATAGGCAACAAACTAAACACGTTAGGTCTATAAAATCAAAAAAAACTACATTATGGAAAAAAAATCTCAGGCAATCATCATTGCTGCGGCAATTATGGCACTTGCATTCATCGTCATGGCGTTTGTCGTTAAGAAAGGTATGGACAACCGCACCTTCAACGGCCGCACAATCTCCGTCCGTGGTGTCGCAACACGTGTTGTACAAGCCGATTACGCAACAGGCTCTTTCAGTCTCAACGCAGACGGCTCAACCCCTCTTGAGGCGAAAAACGAAGTGAAAACCTATTGCGACTCTATAGTCTCTTTCGCCAAAAGTTGTGGCATCCCCGCCTCTGCAATCAAGGTTGACCCTGCCGAGGTCGAAGTCCAGCACACTTGGGACGATGGTCGCATAGTTTCAACCTATTACACCGCTTCAACCAGTGTCAATTTCTACGTACAAGGTGATGACGTTCTCAAACTCAGCGACCTTGACTCTCGCCATGATTACCTGATTGACATGGGGGTAATGGTGTCTTACTCAAGTTTCACCTACTCATTCTCCGACGATGCCCTCACCGAAATCAAACCTGAGATGATAACAACCGCCACCGAAAACGCTCGCATTGCCGCCGAGCAACTTGCCAAGGACAACAACTGCCACGTCGGCGACATTGTCTCAGCCCAGCAGGGTTATTTTGAAGTCGATGGCATAGAAGGCCGTCCGGATTACGAGAAGAAGGTTCGCGTGGTCAACTACGCCGAGTTTTATCTTGAATAAAAAAACATGCGCTTAGTCATCCAACGCGTCACACATGCCTCCGTCACAATCGACGGCGAAAAAGTGTCCGAGATTGCCAAAGGTCTCCTAATCCTCGTAGGCATCGAAGATGCCGACACAGAGTCCGACAGCCATTGGCTTGCCGAGAAGGTATCTAAAATCCGCATCTTCGATGATGTCAACGGCGTTATGAACCTCTCCGTCAACGACATCCATGGCGAAGCCCTTGTCGTCTCGCAGTTCACCCTCCATGCCCTAACCGCCAAAGGCAACCGCCCCTCCTACATCCGTGCCTCAAAACCCGGCCACGCAATTCCCCTCTACGAGCATTTCGTTAGGGAACTGCAATCTCTTCTCCCCACCAAAGTTCAGACAGGACGTTTTGGTGCCGACATGAAAGTTGAACTCCTGAACGATGGGCCTGTCACTATCCTTATGGATTCACAACGCAAGGAATGAACACAAACAACACAAAAAATGCAAAGACTGAAAGAAATATATTCCCACTACTCCTTCGATTTCACCGATGAATCAGTGAAAAACGAGGTCAACGCCCTACTCGATGAGCATCTTGCCGAAAACGACACACCGGAAACCCGTCGTCGCCTCATCTCCTTCATTGACCTCACCTCGTTAAACCCAACTGACAACGAAGAATCCATCTCTCTTCTTGCCCGACGTGCCAACACCCTTCAAACACCTGTCGCCGCCCTCTGCGTCTATCCTTCAATGATTGAGGCTGCAAAGCAGGAACTCACGCAACCCAAAACCCGCATAGCCTCAGTTTGCGCCTCATTTCCCTCCTCCCAGACCTTCATCGAAGTCAAGGTGGCAGAAGTCTCCCTCGCCGTTGTCTCTGGTGCTGACGAGGTTGACGTGGTCATCTCCCTCGGTCAGTTCCTCGCAGGTCGTCACTCCATCGTCTTCGACGAACTCACCGAACTCAAGGCCGCCGCACGAAATACCAAACTGAAGGTCATTCTTGAGACAGGCTTGCTGAACGCCCAACAAATCAAACAAGCCTCACTCCTTGCCATGGCTGCAGGTGCCGATTTCATAAAAACCTCCACAGGAAAAACCCAGAAATCCGCCACCCCCGAGGCTGTTTACATCATGTGTCAGGCCATCAAGGAGTTTTATGCCCTCAGTGGCGAGAAGGTAGGCATCAAACCCTCTGGCGGCATCTCAACGCCCGAGGATGCCCTCCGTTATTATACCATTGTCCGAACTGTTCTTGGTGATGAATGGCTCACCCCTGAACTCTTCCGTTTTGGTGCCACACGACTCCTTGACACACTCCTATAAAAAAAATGAAACGACACACCATAGCATTGCTTACTGCCATAGTCATTTTGATTCTCTCCACAATGCCTGTTGGCTCTTTTCTACCCGAGGTCGAAGTCCCAAACATCGACAAACCTGTCCATTTCTTAATGTACGCATTCTTCACTGTCGCCATTCTCCTTGACCGTGCCTTTCTTCAGCATCGCCCCATTGCCCTATGGTACATTTTCGCACCTCTCATCGCCATTGCCTACGGTGGAGCTATGGAAATCGTCCAACACTTCCTCCCTTGGCGTTCTTGTTCAGTCTATGACTTTATAGCCAACGATATAGGTGCCTTGATAGGCACACTGTTTTTTGCGATTATACGAAAACTTCATTCCCTATGCGAAAAGTAATAATTGTTTTTTTTGCCTTAGTCACTATTACTGCTATATTTTCTTGTGCCAACCGTGGTTCTGGTCCACAAGGCGGTCCTGTTGATGTCACTCCTCCCAGTGTCGTCCGCTACTCTCCTGCCGATGGCAGCACCCACATGACGCGCAATCGCATCGAGATAACTTTCGACGAGATTGTCGTTCTGCAAAACGCCTCTAAAGTCGTCGTCTCTCCCCCTCAACACACCCCTGCCGATATTAAGGCTGTCAGCCATAAAGTCATTATCGAGTTCGCAGATTCTCTTCTCGATTCTACTACATATTCCATCGATTTCACCGATGCTATCGCTGATAACAACGAGGGAAACAAACTCGATGGCTTCACCTATTGTTTCACCACTGGCGACCACCTTGATTCCCTCGAAATCTTAGGCCGAGTCCTAAACGCCGAAAATCTCAACCCCTCTGTCGGCATTACTGTCGGAGTGCATCCCCTCTCTGATGTTTTCCCTGATTCTTCTTTCCTAAAATCTCCTTTTACCCGTATCACCAAGACGAACGATGATGGTTATTTCGTCATTCGCAACCTTCCTCCAGGCACTTATTCTGTTTATGCGCTCAACGACATTGGTGGGAATTTCCTCAAGGATATGCCTACCGAGGAAATCGCTTTTCTCGACACGACCTTCACCCCTATGCGCACTGTCGAAAGCCATTTTGACACCATATACAATGCATTGGATTCTACCATTATTGATACTGTTATAAGCCATCGTAAAGTCACCACCTCTCCCGACGACCTTCTTCTCATGTCTTTCGTCGAACTTGACACCCGTCGTTTCTTGGACAAGGTACAACGTCCTGACCGCCATCGTCTTATTACTCTATTTAACGGCTCAGATTCCGTCGTCCCTACCCTTACGCCAATCAACTTCCCAGACTCTCTTTTCTCGAATGTCGTCACTTTCAACGAAAACCATGATACTATAACTTTCTGGTTACGTGACACTACCCTCTGGAAGATTGACACCCTCTCGTGCCTTCTCTCCTACACTCGCCACGATGTTGACTCTATTTACCTTGCCTCTGATACGGTCAATTTCATTTACCGGTATAACAAGACCGCCAAAACCCGCAACAAAAGTGCTTCAATAAGCCGTGCAGGGAAAAAACAAAAGGACGAGAAGAAGGAGACCCCGAAACTCGCTTCTTCCAACGCATCGTCAAAATTCGAGATAAATTCCCCTCTCATTGTACGCTTTGCCATGCCTACCGACATTCGTCCGCATGACACAGTCTCTTATCACCTGCAAGTCATAAAAGATTCGCTTTGGTATGACGTTCCTAACGTCTCGCTTGTCAAGGCTGACGAAGGTGGCACGCTCTTTTCTCTTAAGCACGAATGGAAACCCTCAACGTCCTACCGTCTGATTCTCGACTCTTCCCTTTGCGTTAATATGATTGGTCAGACCAACGCCCTCGAAACTATCAATTTCACCGTCAAATCCCTTGAGGAATACAGCAAACTCATCCTCCATCTTTTCGGAGTCTCAGGCAACGAAGTCATCCAACTGCTTGATGCCAAGGACCAGGTTGTCCGCCAGATTGCTCTCTCCTCCCAAGCGAAAACCGCCTCTCCCTCAACTGACTCTACGCAGACCCAGGCAATTAAAGCAGAAAAATACGATGTCACGTTTGAATACGTCACCCCAGGCATCTACTTTATGCGACTATTCTCAGACTCAAACAACGATGGTGTTTGGACACCTGGACAGTACTCCGAAAAACGTCAACCCGAAGAGGTCATCTACTTCCCTTACGACATAGAACTCCGTGCCTTTTGGGATGTCGAGGAAGACTGGACGCCAAGCACCACACGTCTCTCCAAACCTCGGGAACTCATACCAAC
>JAKSNS010000015.1 GCA_024399545.1 Paludibacteraceae bacterium | reverse complement strand
CTAGGACCCCCTGATTATGAGTCAGGTGCTACTAACCAACTGAGCTATGAGACCAGTGCTTCATAGAGGCATAAGCCTCGTTGGGAAAGCGAGTGCAAAGGTACGAACTTTTTCGGAAATATCCAAGCTTTTGGGGATTTTTTTTAATACAATATGGCTATAAAATGTTGCTTGGATATATAACACTGATTATGAAAGGATTGAATATCGTCAAGGATAGGCAATCAAACGAAAACCAATGGTAGGGGAGACTGAGTCTGGGGATGCGAATGAACGTGCGGAGACTCTGCAATCGTCTGGGGAGGAGAGATAAGAGCCACCACGGACGACGCGATAGGTGCCAGACTCAGGCCCGTAAGGTATATTCTGGTCGGCATCAGAATATTTGTCATACCAATCATAGCACCATTCGGCAACATTACCAGACATATCATTAAGTCCAAGTGCGTTCGCTCCAAGTCTGCCAACAGGGAAAGGCATTACCGTATCATAAACAGCCACATTATCTATTATGTCAGACCCTGAGTAAAGGAATTTGCCTGAGTCATTGCCACCACGTGCAGCGTATTCCCATTGCGCTTCGGTAGGAAGGGCAAAGACGTAGCCTGTTTTCCGACTGAGGGTAGTGATGAAAGAGTCAAGGCGATTGTATGAAACGCCTGCGGCAGGAAGGAAGTTGTTGCCTCCAGGAAGGTTGTCATTCATAACGGCATTCCAAACAGCCGCCGTGATTTCGGTCTTGCAAATGTAGAATGCGCCAAGCGTTACCTTGTGTGCTGGTTTTTCATCTTTCCTTGCGTACAGCAGTTGACTATCGTAAGCACCCATAGTGAATGTGCCACCTTTGACGTATATCATTTCGAATGATAAATCACCGACCTTGACAGTCATCGAAGAGGAGTAAGAGGGTTCGTCTATGTCAAGGCAAGATGTCAATACCAAGGCAATGAAAGGCAGGATGATGAGTATTCTTTTCATGCTTCAGAGAAGGAACAAGCTCTGTTTTTACTGGATAAAACAAAAAGCGGGTTGGCATTTTCGTGGCTAACCCGCTTTTTCTGTTATTAGTTGAATTTGCGACGGATGAACTCTATAGAGTCGGCTATGTGTGGATACATAACCTCGTCGTTCTCGATGAATGGAACAACCTTGCGGTAGTCTGCAACGAGAGTCTCGATTTCTGCGGAAGATTTCATTGGGCGACGGAACTCAAGTGCCTGTGCTGCATTGAAGAGCTCTATGCCAAGAACACGCTCAGTGTTGAGGGCTACACGGATAAGTTTCGTTGCTGCGTTTGCACCCATGGATACATGGTCTTCCTGACCTTGCGAAGACTCGATAGAGTCAACAGATGCCGGCATACAGAGACCTTTGGATTGGCTTACGATTGAAGCGGCAGTATATTGAGGAATCATGAAGCCTGAGTTGAGTCCTGGTTTTGCAACGAGGAACGAAGGCAACTCACGCTTGCCGCTGATAAGCTGGTTGATGCGCTGGCAAGAGATAGAACCAAGTTCTGCAAGTGCGATTGCAAGGAAGTCCATCACGATTGCCAATGGCTGACCGTGGAAGTTACCTGCTGAGATTACCATATCGCTGTCTGGAACAACCGTTGGGTTGTCGGTAGCAGAGTTTATTTCTGTAGTTACAACAGACTTAACGTAAGCGATGGCGTCTTTCGAAGCACCGTGAACCTGTGGCATGCAGCGGAATGAATATGGGTCCTGGACATGCTTCTTAGGACGTGCGATAATCTCAGAACCTTTCATAAGGTTGCGGATGCGCTCTGCCGTTGCAAGCTGACCGTTGTGAGGACGGATGGCGTGAACCTCGTAAGTGAATGGTTCGATACGTCCGTCGAATGCGTCGAGAGATACACCACCGATAGTGTCGGCAGCCTTGCTGAGTTCCTCAGCCTTAATGAGTGCCCATGTTGCGTGAGCAGCCATGAACTGTGTGCCGTTCAAGAGTGCGAGACCCTCCTTTGACTGAAGTGTGATAGGCTCCCAGCCGAATTTCTTGTTAACCTCGGCAGCAGCAACTTTCTTGCCCTCGAAATATACCTCGCCAAGACCAAGCAATGGCAAAGACATGTGTGCAAGTGGAGCAAGGTCGCCTGATGCGCCAAGCGAACCATTCTGATATACGACAGGTATCACGTTGTTGTTGAACATGTCGGCAAGACGCTGAACAGTGACAACCTGACAGCCAGAATAGCCATACTGCAAAGACTGAATCTTGAGCAGCATGATTATGCGGATTATTTCCTGGTCAACAGGATCGCCAGTACCGCAAGAGTGGCTCATAACGAGGTTTTTCTGAAGTTGAGAGAGTTCGTCAGCACCAACAGAGATGTTGCAGAGTGAACCAAAACCGGTTGTGACACCATAGATTGGCTCCTTCTGAGTCTTCATCTTGTTGTCGAGATAGTCACGGCATTTCTGAATGCGCGCCACAGACTCTTTTGAGAGTTCAATCTGGCGGTTCTCGAAGATAATAGATTTGATATCTTCGATTGAGATTTTATCAGTTATTGTATATTTCATAATTATAATTAGTTTAGAATATCATCATCTACAAGATTTGGCATTGTAACGACAAGGCCTGGGGTACGTTCCATCTCACGCTGGATGGCGAACATTGCGCCTTCGTTGCGCGCCCACGAACGACGTGCAATACCGTTGTTCACGTCCCAAAGGAGCATGTTGTCAATGCGACGAGAGCATTCAGCAGTGCCGTCAACGACCATGCCAAAGCCGCCGTTGATTACTTCGCCCCAACCTACACCACCACCATTGTGGATAGATACCCATGTTGCACCACGGAACGAGTCGCCAATGCAGTTCTGGACAGCCATATCAGCGCAGAACTGAGAACCATCGTAGATGTTTGAAGTCTCGCGGAATGGAGAGTCAGTACCCGAAACGTCATGGTGGTCACGACCGAGGACTACAGGGGCAGAAATCTCACCAGAGGCAACTGCCTTGTTGAATGCCTGGGCAATCTTCATACGGCCTTCAGCATCTGCATAGAGGATACGAGCCTGAGAACCGACAACGAGGTTGTTCTTCTGAGCCTCCTTGATCCAGTGGATATTGTCGTCCAACTGACCGATAATCTCCTGAGGAGCGGTCTTACGGATTTCCTCAAGAACCTCAGTAGCAAGTCTATCCGTAACTGCAAGGTCTTTAGGGTCACACGAAGTACAAGCCCAACGGAAAGGACCAAAGCCATAATCGAAGAACATAGGGCCCATGATGTCCTGAACGTATGAAGGATAACGGAATTTTCCATTAGCAGCCATAACATCAGCACCTGCACGCGAAGACTCAAGCAGGAAGGCATTGCCATAGTCGAAGAAGTACATGCCCTTTGCAGTCAGTTTGTTGATTGCTGCAACGTGACGGCGGAGAGTAGCCTGGACAGCTTGCTGGAATTTCTCTGGCTCTTCAGCCATCATACGGTTAGACTCCTCAAAAGTGTAACCTACAGGATAGTAACCGCCTGCCCATGGGTTGTGGAGTGAGGTCTGGTCAGAACCGAGGTTAACCTCAATACCGTCTTTTGCGAGACGCTCCCAGAGGTCAACTACGTTACCCTGATATGCGATAGAGACAGCCTCTTTATTGCGAGAAGCCTCAAGCATACGAGGAATGAGTTTGTCAAGGTCATCGTAAACCTCGTTCACCCAACCCTGGGTATAACGGGTGTTGACAGCCTTAGGGTTGATTTCAGCGATAACGCCCACAACGCCAGAGATAACGGCAGCTTTAGGCTGAGCACCCGACATACCACCAAGACCTGCGCTGACGAAAATCTGACCACGGAAGTCCTTCTCACCTGGTTTCAGGTGCTTGCGTGCAGCGTTCATCACTGTGATTGTCGTGCCATGAACGATACCTTGTGGACCGATATACATGTAAGAACCAGCGGTCATCTGACCATACTGGCTGACACCAAGGGCGTTATAACGCTCCCAATCGTCTTTCTTAGAGTAGTTAGGGATAACCATACCATTGGTTACAACCACGCGTGGAGCCTCTTTCTGCGAAGGGAAAAGTCCAAGAGGATGACCAGAGTACATTACGAGAGTCTGCTCGTCAGTCATTTCTGAGAGGTATTTCATCACAAGGCGATACTGTGCCCAGTTCTGGAACACTGCACCATTGCCACCGTATGTGATGAGCTCGTGAGGGTGCTGAGCAACTGCAGGGTCGAGGTTGTTCTGTATCATCATCATGATGGCAGCAGCCTGACGCGACTTGTGTGGATACTCGTCAATGTGACGTGCATACATCTTGTAGTCAGGGCGCAGACGGTACATGTAGATACGACCGTATTTCTGCAACTCCTCCTTGAACTCCTTTGCAAGTTCTGCATGGTGTTTCTTTGGGAAATAGCGGAGAGCATTGCGAAGGGCAAGCTTCTTCTCATCGTCAGTCAGAATCTCCTTGCGCTTTGGAGCATGGTTAACCGTTGGGTCATAGGCCTTTGGCTGTGGCAACACGTCAGGAATACCCTCACGTATTGCGGCTTTGAAATCTAATTCCATATAGTTGTTATGTTATTGTTTTTATTATTGTAAATTCGGCTGCAAAGTTACGAAGATTTTTTGTAAAAACAAAATTTTTCCCCCAATTTGTCAGAATAGAGTTTTCGTGCGGCATTACACAATCAATAATGCCGCAAAATTTGCGGCAAAATTACTATTTTTTCACCGCATGACAAAAGAAAATCATGAGAATTTCAAAAGCGTTCTCAAAACACTTTCCATCCAGAACATCACCATAATGAAGTCTCTATAGTTTTCAGCGACAATGAAAATATATAGAATGACAAGTAACGCTGATTATTAAACTATTGCATTACAAACCTGCCCTATTATAGGGACTGTAGTGAAATTCAGGAAAAATATATAACGAATCGATTGGTAATATGATAAATTATTGGCTCTATAGCGTTTCATGTGGATAGCGTTATCACTACATACAAGCTCTGAAAAATCGTGCAAACGAAAGCAGAAATGAAGCTTGCTTCAGTTATGCTGAGAGCAGCCGATTTTATATAAAGAACGGCAGAGTCCTGGACAGGGCGGAAACCCTGTTATCTTAGCAATATCAAAAAACGCATTTCTGTGGCATGCGTCAGCTAAGCCATCCTGCTAATGCAATCTCCTAGGACTAGAACTTCTATAACATATAGAAAAGCTCAGCGTTCTAGGGGAACTATGACTCTAAACAATTCTTTTGCTGAGATGCTCCTTGCTAACCGCTTAGGCGAACTTACCCACTCAAAAAGTTATAGAGTCAAGACAACTCTCCCCTGTAATCGCAGCCAAAAGCCAATGGCTAACGGCTAATGGCCAAATAGAAGTGTATAGCAAATTTCTAATTGTAACCGTTTAATTGTAACCCACCATCTAACTCTCTGTCTATCAACACCCATTCTTCCGAAATCTGCCAAAAATTAATTGTAACTAATTGTAACCAATTGTAACCGCCCAACTCTCATAAAATATGCAAAATTTCGTAAATCCCAAAATCGACATTCTCAAATTAACATTAGTTGCATAAAACTTAACCGACCTTAAAAAAGACGTAGCCCAAACGAACCCCTGACCTACCCCAAAGTTAGCTCAAATCCCGAAAATCCGAATTTGAAATGTTAAATTTTCACCTCCCGTTTTTCTTCACCCACCAATTTCTACCAATTTTCACCTTCATTCTCCGCACCTCATTTTGCAGTTACAATTAGTTACAATTGGTTACAATTAAATTATCGCCTTTTTATCCAAATTTACCCCTGATACTCAACTATTTAGCTCCTGAGTTACAATTAAACGGTTACAATTAGAAATCTCCTACCCCCTGTCTCTTCCTGAAAAAAAATAGACAGATTATTGAATATTTTCCTGATAAAATAGACATCGTCCTAATAAAATAAACATATTCCTGTTTTTTGTTGTCGGTGTACAAATAATTATGCGCTCACTGTATCATGACAGCAACTTCGCAAAAAGTATTTTAATTGGGGAGGGTGGATTGGGGAGCGTATTTGCGGTAGCAGGGACGGACGATGAAGATGAATACGGCAAGACAAAGGAGATGGGCTATTGCCATCATCCAAAAGGTCGTATCATAGCCGTAATGTTCGGCGACAACTCCGCCGAGAAGTACGCCCATTCCAAGACCGAAATCCCACGAGGTGAGGATGGTGCTGTTGGCTGTGCCACGTTGGTTATGGGACGCCATGGAGATAATCATAGTCTGGAAGGCTGGCCAAATGTGACCGTTGCCAAGCCCGATTAGGATGGCCGAACCGTAGTAGCCTACCATGCCAGGCCAAGCGATAAAGATGAAATAACCTGCTGTTGAAAGCAACACACCCTCAAAGGCATTGCTTACCAGTTTGCCCTCGCGTAAGGATTTACTGCCCCAAAGGCGAGAGGTAATCAGGCCAATAGACAATAGAAGGAAGAAGGTGCCTGTGCCACTGGTTATGCCAAGATGCTCCTTGCCGTAAATGGCGAGATAGTTGCCAATAATTCCCCAACAAAAACCGCAGACGACAATATTTGCGGCAAGAAACCAACCCTTAGCCAAGAAGAAACGGTCAAGCGAGAGTTTGCTTTTGTTGCGCATTAATGTGCGGTCAGTGACCTTGAGGCGTGAGGCAAGGAAAAGCCCTATGCCAGCAACGATAAAGGCAATCCAAAAGAGGAAATCGAAGTTATGCGTCAGTTGGTAGATATATATCCCGACAGAAGGGGCGATGGCGGAGGCGAGGTTGTTGCTGAGACCGTAAAAGCCTATGCCCTCGTTGCGACGTGAGGCCGGGAGGACATCAATAGCCATAGTGCTGTTGGCAACAGTAGATGCGCCAAAAGGACCACCATGGAGCGTGCGTACGACGGCAAAAAGGACAAGAGTGCCTGCTACAAGATAACCGCCAACGAAGATGAAATAGGCGAAAAGGCAACAGAGAAGGACACGCTTGCGAGGGAAAGAATCAACAAGAAAACCGCTGAAAGGACGCATAAGAAGCGCAACGAGCGTATATCCAGAGAGGACAAAACCTATCATATCTTTGGTGGCGTGGTAGGTCTCGCTAAGATATAATGGGAGAAGGGGGGTGAGAAGATAAAACGAGAAAAAGAGTGCGAAATTGGTAGCCATCACACGGTTATAATTCGCATTCCAAAGCCGTTCCGTTTGTTTAGTCCCATTCTCCATCGTAAACTACTTCTTTTTGGCACGCAAATCGTATGCCTGATAACCTTTCTTAGGCTTAATCCGCCACATCCAACCTGCATTTACCGTAATGCTCTGACTCGTAGAAAGCGAGAAACCCTCATAACTTCGTGTGAAAACATCGGCGAAACTGCTGTTATAACGCACATTGACCATATATATACCAGCCTTCGCCGTATTAATCTCGAAACCAATCATGCCAGTCACACCCCAGTCAAAACGATGAGAGACAGGAAACGCCAACTCATTCAATTCGCTCTCAACCGCCTTATCCTCATAGACGAGATAACCCAAACATGGACCCAAATCGAAATGAAAACGGAACAGCCGCTTGCCAAAAGTAAAATGGGCAAAAACAGGCAACTCGACATAGTCAAACCTACGTGGAAAATATCGCCCATCCTGACAAGTCTTGAAACCCCTCTGGCTGTAATTCAGCTGAAACCACAAACCAAAATACTTCTCCAAAATCATACGATACTGCAATCCGACATTGACACCAACAGGCATTCGCGGTTGCGATACGACAGGCTTGAAATTGAAAAAAGAGAAATTCACACCACCTGAGACGCCTATGGCATGCTCGGGGAGAATCAACGTATTGACAGGTCGCCCACTATCCTGGCAAAATGCGTAAGTGAGGGTCAGAGAGAGTGCCAATATCAGAAAAAAACGTCTCATTCGGCAGAAAGGGTAAATCCATTCCAAGTCACCCTATAAATCCGGGTATTCAGCCAACGGCCATCCATCTTGACAAAATTGATGTCAGACTGAAGATATTTGCCATTCTTGTTAATTACGAACGTTGTAATGTCATAGCCCAAAAGGTCGAAACGCACGTCAGAGCGGACAGCTTTATGCTTGAAATAGGCAAGATAATCATTCTCGTAAGCCTCGTCGGAACGGTCAAAGAATAGCGAGCCGTAAATGGTAGGGGCGAAACGGCGTGAGGAAGCACCCCACTTGCCAAATCCCCACAAAGTGAGATTGTTATAATACTTCTCGGACATTGCGTCAACTATATTGCGGACATCCACGCCAGAATTATTGGCAATGAGAAGAACAGTCCTTCCTCCAAGGTTAGCCCTTATAAGCGAATCAGCGTTTTCAGGGGTTATATTCACATTGACGTAACTTTTCCTTTGTTCGTTGAGAACACTGATAAGTTTGTTGGCAAAAGCATTACCCTTTTGGTTATCAGTGCAATGTGCTATGATATATCTATCGGCAGGATGGGCATTCATCTCACGGCGAATAGACACATTCCACCAATAATCCTGCGATGGGTTGAACTGATAGAGCTTGTCATAAAACAGGGACTTGTCGATATGCGACGAGAAAGGAACGATAATTTTCTTGCCGTGTTCCTTGGCATACCTTATGACAGGTTCCAACTCGTAAGTAAAGCCAGGACCTATGATTACGTCAACCTTCTTAAGGTCGTCAAGGGCAAGGATAGAATCAAGTACTGACTTCTGGCCTTGCGTGTTCCAAGCCCACACCTCAACATCACGATCAATGGCATTCGTTGTCTTGGCACGATTGAGGGCAATTAACGAACCACGGTAAAACTCAATAAACGAAGCCTCGATAGTCTTACCATTAGAGAATGGAAGTATGTAGGCTATTTTCAAGGCATCAGCGTCTGCCTTCGCCTCTTTACGGCTTGAGACGACAGGCGTTGCCACAGGTGCGGCTTCTTGCGCCTTCTCCTCGCTGACAACAAGGGCAGCAGTAGGTTTTAGACGCAACGTCTGACCTTTCTTCAGACCATCTTCGGCAGAAGGGTTAAGGTCAAGAAGCGTTGACATTGGTACATTGTAAGTCCTTGAAATAGAGTAAAGCGTCTCACGCTCCTTGACAATAATAGTCTCGGGTATTTCGATTACATTCTCGCTGGAATGTTTTACGGCGTTATCGTTCTTAGTAATCGCCTTCTCGTAAGAAATAATCAACGTGTCACCAGTATGGATAATGCCATTTCGTATGCTCGGATTGTAACGAATGAGAGTGTCCAAAGGGACATTGTATATCTTTGCTATAGAATAAGGAGTCTGTTTTTCCTCGACGACATGGATAGTTTGGGGAGTTTCCTGACGTTTTCTCTGCTTCTTAATAGGGATAAGCAACTTAGCTCCCTCGCGAATATTCTCGGTCAAGCCAGGGTTGGCGTTATGCAGGTCAGCTTGCGAAACACCGAACTTCTTCCCGATGGCATATAAGCCATCGCCTTTCTGAATCGTATATTGATAATAATCACGACCATCTTTCTGTACTATTGGATAATCAGGGTCAGCGATGGCAATAACCGCCATGCAGAGCGCAATTAGAAATAGAAGAACTCGTTTCATATAGTAAATTTATTGTTTTAATCGCAAAGTGGATAAAGATCACCGCGTGGATTGATTACCAAAACAGGGATTTTGGCATACTTCAATATTTTACGTTCCTTAGGACCAAAGACGATGTCATCCAGCCCATAATCACGCGAAGCTCCGATAATGCAAAGGTCACAGTCGCTCGCAACAGCCTCCAATTCAATGCCTGAACTATCCTTTTTACCTGCAACAACGTCAAACTTCAAATCCTGCGTAGCCAACAGGTTGCCAATGGATTCTATATTCTTTTCGGCGGCACTGCCGTAATCCTTTGGCTTGAAAATGGTAATCCTGCTGTGAAAATTACGGGCAAACGAGCCGCAGTAGGGACCTTTCTCCCTATCCTCAAGAAAACGGGTGACAGGCAAGGCAATATGTTTACAAGCGAAAGATTGCCCAATGCGTACAAAAAGATAAGGAACCCTCAACCCCCTGGTTTTATCGAGGATAGGTTGTATCTTTGTCTTTACGTCCAACCCTATGACAACCAATGCAGCGTCGTGACATTCAACCCATTCGTCCAATAAGGGCAAATCATCTTGCCCTACTTCTTCCACACTGAAACCCATAACATTAGCAATAGTGGCAGCGACTTGCCGAACGGTTGGTAAGGCATCATTCTCTATGGATATTACCGCTACTGGTCTCATTTCTTCTTACTGTTTTTGCTCTCCTGCTCGTCCTGCTCTGCACGCTTCTTACGACGTTCCGCCTTCTGCTTCTCGCGTATTTCACGTTTTTGCACTTCCAACTCATCTTTTGTCGCACGTTTTGGCCTGTTGAAAATATCGTCCTTATCACCAGGGCGCGACTCAATCTGCCAAGTGAAATTGGCAAGTTTCAGCATATTCTCGTTGATAAGCTCCATAGGGTAAAGCGTCGCATGAGGCTGAGGGAAAACGGTTATCCTATCAATATCCCCTTCCTTGAAATAGGCATGCATACTGCTCGAAGTCATGTGGTTAAGCCCTATCATACGCCCCTTGTCCTTTGGATAGAAAATAGACTCGGCATTACCCAAGACCTCAATATGCTCAATGGTAGAATCGGCAATAAACGCAAGTATATCCTTACCCGCTATCTGATTGAAATGGATAGTGTCTTGCTGCTGAATAATCGTGGCGTTGCCCTTGACGTGGGCATAATCCAACGTAGAGCCTTTAGGGTAAATACGCACGGTGTCACCAGTAACTTGTACGCTATCGCTCCAAAATACAGGAATCTGCATCAGGTGCGTTATCGAATCAACCGTATTGAACACAATAGAATCGCTAACCGCCTGATACTGCTTGCTGTATATCCTTCCGTTATGGTAAGCCAAAGCTACCTTGTTTGTATCAACGGCGAAAGAATACAGCGTGTCGGCATGGGCGAAAAGGGTGTCAGACCTCGAATAATTTATATAACAAGCAGAGTCAGTCACCAAAGCAATCTCATCCTTCTCTTGATAGAAACCATAATGCCCTCGCATCATCATCCTGTTGCTCGTGTCGTTCATCTCTATGTTATGGAACAATTCTCCGTAACCGTTCTTGTTATCGTAGAATATGGTGTCACCAGTGATGAAATTGTCACGGTCGTGGATGACCTGAGAATGGTTCAAAAGCTCAGCTTGGTCTTTAGCCGTATCATACCAACCCAAATCACTGTAAATTACCGTAAGGACAGAATCAGGGTCATCATGCTCCTGATTGTAAATAACCGTAGGACCAACCAAGCCAGCTACCTTTGTATCAGTGTTATAGGTGAGCGTATCACTCTCAATCCTGGAATCCTCATTATAACCCACTACCTCGTACTTAAGTTCAGCCATCTTTGTGTCCGTGTGGTAATAGCCGTGGCGTGACACCAACGTCGTTTTACCGTCGTTCATAGTACCGCCACAATCGTAATAGCCTAAATTCAAGTCACGTTCGTAGGTCATAGAATCAGTTACAAGAGTCACGTTCTTGTTGCGCAGGCACACGTTATAACGGAGGTAAGCAGCCTTCATATTACCATCATACTGCAAATTCTCAGCAGTAACCACCAACGTGTCGCCTTGAACCATCTTAACATGCCCGAAAGCCTCAAAGGAATTCGTGGCTTGGTTAAGATAAGCAGAATCGCAATGCAGCAACGCCCCAGCATGCCTAAGAACGACGTTACCTTCCAAAACCTGAATGTCAGGCAAGATGTCACGGTCGAAACGTATTACGTTGCTTCGCTCAAGATAGACAAGGCTCTTCTTAGGGTCTATAGCGATGCTCGTATCTTTGGTCAATGGCTTTGACTTGGCAATAGAATCAGGGTGCGCCCTGTTCCTCGTACTTATTTGCCAAGGGTTGCTTTCTCTCCTATTAACCAATCTTTTACGTGCGAAATCAGGTTTTCGGAATACTTTGGGACGAGGCGCAGCCTCCTTCAGTTCAGTCAGCTGTTCCTTTCCTTGTCCGAAAGCCGCCAACTGAAACAGAAGACCAAATATAACGAAACATATCAATCGCCTCATCTCTTCCATTCCGAGTAGTGATATTCACAATCACGCCATTCTGGCGAAATAAAAACATACGTCTCCTTAATCTTATTGCGCAACCAAGTCTCTATAATAGACTGCTTCATGTCATTCTCGCACATCTTGCGCAACATTTGGTAATCCTCCGTAATATTCGCCTTGTGGTTCTGCAATTTATGCTTGAGTCTTACGATGACGTAAACTTCGTGGTTAAGTTTCTCAGAGAACATCATGAAAGCATCCGAGATTTCGCCCTCCTTCATATCCTTCACAACTTTAGCAATCTCGGTAGGCAATTCCTGATATTCAAAACGCGATGAGCCAGTCTCAGGATTCATCATAAGTCCACCGTTCATACGGGTATCCTTGTCGGACGAAAACATCCCAGCAGCTTCGTTGAAATCAATCTTGCCCATCCTGATGTCCTTCGCCAACGAATCCAAATGGTTGAGAGCAGATATTTTATCCTCAGTCGTGGCACGTGGCCTCAACAAAATATGACGACAGTTCACCCTATCGTCCCTTCGCTCAATCAACTGGATAATGTGAAAACCAAACTCAGTCTCAACTATCCTACTAACTTTGCCTGGCTCAGAGAGGGCAAACGCAGCATCGGCAAATTCGGGAACTAACGCACCACGACCAATAAACCCCAACTCGCCACCACGTTTAGCCGTCGCCTCGTCGTCAGAATAGAGCCTTGCCAACACCGAAAAATCAACACTTCCGCTGTTCACACGGTCAGCGAACTCGCGAAGACGTTGCTTCGTTTCCTCAATAGCCTCTTTAGGTATAGGTGGCTCGATGGTAATTATCTCCACCTCAACTTGGGCGGCAACCATTGGTATTGAATCCTCGCTCAAGTTGTTGTAGTATCTCTTGACTTCAGAAGGTGTGACGTTTACGTTTTCAGTCAACTGCGCTTGTACTTGCTGAATCAACGACTGGTCGGCCAATGAACGTCGCATCTCGTCCTTAATCTCCTCAAGAGGTTTACGCATATACTCCTCAAGTTTCTCCTTGCTGCCTACCTCGCGCAAAAAATAGGCAATCTGTGCATTAACCTGCATATCAACCTGACCATTGTTCACGTTGATACTGTCAATCTTGGCCTGATGTATGAATAGTTTTTGGATTGCTATCTGCTCTGGTATCAGGCAATAAGGTTCGCCAGGGATGGTTGTCCCCTCATATTGCGCACGAATCCGCTCCTGCTCAACGTCAGAACGCAGAATCGCCTCGTCACCCACAACCCAGACGACACCGTCAATCAATTTGCGTTCATCAAATTTTTTAGCTGGTATTTCAACGGTATCTACACTCTGGGAGTAGGAAGCCACCGACATTAATATCAGCAGTATAGCTATTGCGGATTTTTTCATAATAAAATTGTTTATGTTCGGGTGAGTTCTATAAACGAATTATTTCTACCTTGTGTTTCCTCTTGAGTTCCTCAACCCAGATTTTCTCAAGATAATCTTGGTAATCGGATGTGACAGCACCTCGTACGTCGTAGAAGGTCTCAGGTCTCTTTCTCAGTTTCTTACCTATGACGAAAGCAAAAGGCATTTTAGCATCAACAGGCAATTGCACGTTTTTGTCGAACACAAGGTTATCGACAGCAGCATTATCGCCTTTCTTCCATAAACCAACCTGTGCATTGACATAAATCGATGTATCTTTTGCCATTGTATCAATGTATGCCACAATCTCTTCCGTCTTCATACCCTTAACAGCCTTTTTTATAGCATCAGCCATTGCTACATCCTTACATCTAATCAGCACACCCTTGTAACGTGGTTGGTCGAAAGTGTATTTCTTCTTGTTTGCGGTGAAATAACGTTCCAAACCAGCGGTGTCTTTAATTGCTTTTTCCCACACCTCTTTATTCGAGATATTGAACAACAAGATGCCATCATGGTACTCCCTAACGAGGTTAGCGAAATCAGGGTATTTCTGCTCAAGTTGCTGATTCTCATTCTCAGATACGATAAACTCCACGAACCTCTCACCCCACGAATCATAATCTTTGTCAATCAATTTTGTAACCGCATAAGCAGAACAGAATTTCGCAAAATCCTCTTGGGTGAAGACCTTGTCCCCAAACTTGACGACAACGCCATTCATTCCTTTTGTCATCTCAGTGAAAACACTATCCTGCGGACGGTTCTCCTTTGCTATCGCTATGACTGCAAGAATGTTGGCAGTATCAGTCACAAGCCCCAACTCCTTCGTCTTACGCTGTACGAAAGAATGTTTCGCCATCCTCGAACGTTTATCCCTATGTATAGCCTTGACTATATCCATCTTGTGTTCCTCCAACGTCCCGCAACCCTTTTTCTCAATTACTTTGATGATATGCCAACCAAACTGGGTTTTAACAGGCTCTGAAATTTCGCCTGGTTGCAGAGCAAAAGCAGCCTTCTCAAATTCAGGAACCATCTTATTTATGCCAAACCACGATAAATCGCCCCCGCGACTTCCTGAACCCTTATCATCACTATGATCCTTAGCCAGTTGGGCAAAATCCTCGCCCCTCTTGGCTCGGTTATACAAACTCTTAATCTCAGCATACGCCAAATCCAGTTTCTCTTTACCCATCTTATCGTTAGTAGAAATCAGAATGTGTGCGGCATGCACCTGACCGTATGCTGGACGGCGGCTGTGAACCAATATGATATGATAACCGTATTGCGAACGAATAGGCTCAGAAATAGTGTTCAAAGGCAATTCATACATAGCTTTCTCAAAATCCCAAACAGTCTGCATGGCGGTAAGAAATCCCAAATAACCGTGATTCCTTTCGACTGACGGGTCTTCGCTCATCTCGTCAGCTACCTTCGAAAACTGCTCCTTCTGAAGTCGTTGCTTTACCGCCAACGCCTTTTTGTAAGCCGTAGCCGTGTCACCATTCTCAATCCTCAACAAAACGTGGCTCACCTCGCAATCCTGTTTCATATGCTCATAAGCCTCCTCGAAAAGCCTCTTATTCACGCTGTCATCAGTCAAATATGGCAAAGACAACTGTGTCCTGTATGTAGAGAACTCCTTGACAAAAGCCTTCATTGTATCATAACCCTGCGCCTCTGCCTCAATAACTTTCAGCTTGAAATTTATGAACATATCAAGGTATTTCTGCTGGCTTGCGCTGTCAGTCGCCATCTCGCCTGCAACCATATTTTTGTTCATAACATACTGGTATTCCGAATTCATAATAGGTTTACCATCAATTCGCAACACCTCGAAATCTTTCTGAGCCTGACAGTCAACAACCAATGCCAACGTCAAAGCCAAAGCCAAAATTGTTTTTCTCATCATTTTTTTCAACCTTTCTATTAGAGTTATAAATAGGTAATCAGAGATTTACCCGTCATTTCCTTTGGCTGCTCAATTCCCATAACCGCCAAAATGGAAGGGGCAACGTCAGCCAAAATCCCGTCCGTGACATCAGCCCTACGCTCCTCGTCAATATAAATGAAAGGAACAGGATTGAGCGAATGCGCTGTATTCTCAGAACCGTCAGGGTTCAGGGCAACGTCGCAGTTACCGTGGTCGGCTATGATAATCACCTTGTAGCCCTTACGTTTTGCCGTCTCGACTACCTGACGAACACAATCGTCAATAGTCTCGACAGCCTTCTCTATTGCGTGATATTTACCCGTATGGCCAACCATGTCTCCATTAGCGAAATTTACAATCGCCAAATCGTAGAACTGGCGGTCAAGTTGCGTGGAAAGCGCATTGGCAACATCGTAAGCACTCATCTCTGGCTGAAGGTCGTAAGTCTTCACACGTGGCGAGTTAATCATTTGACGATCCTCACCCTCGAAAGGCTCTTCCCTGCCACCGTTAAGGAAGAAAGTCACATGAGCGTACTTTTCAGTCTCGGCTATGTGGAACTGGTGAGCACCCACTTTCGACACAGTCTCGGCAAGCGTCTCTTTGACAACCTCCTTATCGAATATTATGTTGACATTGGTAAACGTTGGGTCGTAAGGCGTCATACAATAGAACTGGAGGTTCAACCTCTTCATAGCCCAAGCCGGCATATCATCCTGCGTAAGCACACGAGTCAATTCCCTCGTCCTATCATTACGATAATTGAAGAAAATCACGACATCGCCGTCTTTTATCGTGGCAACCGGTTGTCCCTCGTTATCCGTATGTATAATTGGCTGAATAAACTCGTCAGTGATACCATTATAGTAAGAACCATTGATTGACTCGACGACATCCTTGGTTTTTGCGCCAAAACCATAAACCAAAGCATCATAAGCCACCTTGATCCTATCCCAGTGCTTGTCACGATCCATGGCATAGAAACGTCCAGTCACAGAAGCTATAACACCTCCGTTCCTCTGTATATTCTTCTCCAATTGTTCGACAAAACAAGCACCACTTTTAGGGTCAGTGTCCCTTCCATCCGTGAAACAGTGAACATAATGGCGGGGAAGCCCCATTTTATTAGCCATATTTGACAAAGCAATGATGTGTTTAATATGGCTATGAACGCCACCGTCGCTTACCAAACCCATGAAATGCAAATCTTTATGATGCTCTTTGGCAAAATTGAAAGCACGCCTCAAAGTATGCATCTGCATCAACGAATCATCCTCGCACGCCTTGTTAATCCTAACCAAATCCTGAAATACAATTCTACCCGCACCAATGTTAAGATGACCGACCTCCGAGTTTCCCATCTGTCCGTCAGGCAAACCCACACTCGCGCCACACGCCAACAACTGTGAATGAGGGTAACGCGCCAACAATTTGTTCCAATATGGCGTATCAACCTGCGAAATGACATCCGACTTGCCCTTGTCTCCTATCCCCCAACCGTCCAAAATCATCAATAATAATTTGTCCATATTATATAATAACTTATTTGCTTAATAATAATACGCTATGCCATACATATATACGCATAGCAGGTTCAACATACATCGAACCTGCAAAATTACAAATAAAATTCGACACCGCCAAATTTTACGCCAACTATTTATTTCTTATCTTCGTCTTTCTTTTCTACTGCCGAAACGTACTCCATACAGAGGACATCAACAGCCAATGGCATCACTTCCGAATACACCATTTTATTCAGCTCGACGGAGTAAATTTCCTTAACGTATTTGCGAAAACAGTCTAACAAACTCCCCTCGAAATCATCCAAAGCCTTGTTCATCTTCGTATTGCCCTTGTCCCTAATCCACTTTGTCGCATTGTGGAAATCGCTGATGCTGTTCTGCACCCTGCACCACTCCGTCTTAACGTCGGCAAGTTTGTGGTTACGTCCCATAGACTTGAGGAACTTCTTTGGACACTCCTCCACAAGTGAGTCAGAATCATTCCACCTAACTGTGTTGTAATTATACCATTGCTTTATCGCATTGGCAAAACGTACAGGCTCACTACCTGGGTCAAACCTCAAACCACCAACCTGCAACAGAGCCTTAATCTTTTCGCCGACCGTCTTATTGTAAACCTGATTAAGCATAGGGATGTCAAGTCCCTTTTTTTGTACGCCCCTCAGAGAACGGCTGCCAGGCATTGGTATGAAATACATCATAAACACAGCATCGAAGGCCCATTCCACATCAATCATAGCAGCCACCAAACTGTCGTTGGATGATGTCATAATCCACAGATTGTCCTGGTGGAACACCGTCTTGGCGGCATAAAGCATATCCCATAATTCATCCGCCACCTCGACATCTATCTTTTCTTCCAAAGCACCGAATTTTTCTCGCCAATCGTTGGTTTTCGTTCCTATATTATTGGCTCCAAGCCTCATCCAGTTGATATTCTCACCTTTAGACCATTTATTTATGGTTTGAGGGATTCTTTGATTAGGATTAGGGCGTGCCGCCATCATCATCGACGACAGCAGCGCAAACAACATCACAGCAATAATTTTTTTCATAAGCCTAAGTAGTATAAATATTAAAAAGGTTGCCTCTGTAACCAAAAGCAACCTTGAAACAAATTGTATACCCGGTGGGGTTCGAACCCACGACCCATTGATTAAGAGTCAATTGCTCTACCAACTGAGCTACGGATACATCCTTTCTCTATTTCGGGTGCAAAGGTACAACTTTTTTTTCAACCGACAAGCGATTTCTCAAGATTTTTTTTCTTCTTCCTCTTCAAAATTCGTATTGTCGCTTTTGACGAGAAGGTTATACCACTGTATCAGCTTCTTAATATCACTGTTGTGAACCCTGTCCCTATCAAAATTTGGTAAAACTTTTGCAAAATATTCCCTCAAAACTGAGCCATCAGCCTTTGGATCGACAGAACAAACGGCACCTTTCTCCAAGTCGAACATCATTTTTAGCACCTCACGCAGTGCAATGTCGTCAGTTTCGGTGAACATAGAGACATCGTTCAGCGAAACGATTTTGTCACTTGGATAAGATGGAAACCGCTTCCCCGTCTCCAAAGATTCTACTATTACAACATTGTTATTATGAGAAATCAATTTGTAAAGACCACTTTTCCCAGTAATCGCAAGAATTTTCTTAAGCATGATAATTTGTTTATTATATTTACGGTGCAAAGGTACAAAAAAAACTCGTTACACACGCAATTTTACTCTATTTTTTTTCAACAATGGCGGATTTTTCTTGACCTTGGTATGATAATATGTGTAACTATGTGAGGGATAATTTACAAATTAGCCTTATACCACTCAATAGCCTCGTTCAAACCTCTGGCAAAATCATACTCTGGATCATAACCAAGAAGGCGTCTCGCCTTGCTGATGTCGGCATTAGAATGCTTGATGTCGCCCTTGCGGTCAGGTCCGAACTTAGGTTCAATGTCCTTGCCGAGAGCTTTAGTCAAGTCATAATAGATGTCCAAAAGGTATTCGCGACCACCATACGCCACATTGAACGCCTCGCCACTTGCCTCGTCAGGGGCAAGACAAGCCTTGAGGTTTGCCTCAATCACGTTTTCTATATATGTGAAATCCCGAGACTGCCTGCCGTCGCCATTGATTGTAGGCTGCTCATCGTTGAGGAGCAATTTTATGAACTTAGGCAACACTGCCGCATACGCTCCATTCGGGTCCTGCCTTCTGCCAAAAACATTAAAATACCTCAAGCCTATTGTCTTCAAGCCATAATGTCTGGAGTACTGCTTAGCCCACTCTTCGTCGCAACGTTTCGTCAATGCGTAAGGACTGAGTAGGTTTCCTTCGACACCCTCGGTCTTTGGCAAATGTTCCTCATCGCCATAAACAGAACTCGAAGAGGCATAGACAAATGTTTTCACGCCATTCTGCCGTGCAGCCTCCATCATATTAAGCGTCCCTTGGATATTGTTAGCGCAATAGAACAAAGGCATCTCAATGCTCCTTGGCACGGAACCCCATGCCGCCTCATTAAGCACATATTCAACCCCTTGGCAAGCTTGCATGCAAGTGTCTAAGTCTTTTATGTCACCTTTGAGAAACTCGTAAGCTGGGTTGGATAAAAACAAATCTACGTTAGCCTGTTTGCCTGTAGAAAGGTTGTCAAGGCAACGAACCTTGTAGCCCATATTCAGAATAGCCTCACAGAGATTAGAACCAATAAAACCAGCCCCTCCAGTTACAAGGAACTTAGTCCCTTCGGGGAACTTGAGATGTTTGTATGCCATTTCTTGAAAAAGCAACCGACACACAATGGTGTGCCGGTTGTATATAATACAAGGTGTTATTATTCTTCTTCCTGCTTTGTTGCCTCGTACTCCTTGAGCAGCTTATCCTGTACATCGGTAGGACAAAGCTCGTAAGAAGCAAACTTCATAGTGAAAGAAGCACGACCGCCGGACAAAGAACTCAAAGCGGTTGAGTAGTTAGACAGCTCCTTCAAAGGCACTTTAGCAGTCAACTTCTCAAAGCCGTTTGCGCTCTCCATACCCATGATGATTGCGCGGCGACCCTGAAGGTCACTCATCACGTCACCCATCCTGTCGGAAGGAACGAGAACTACAACATCATAAACAGGCTCAAGAACCTTAGGGTTTGCCTCTTTGAACGCCTGAGCGAATGCGTTACGACCAGCGAGACGGAATGAGATTTCGTTTGAATCAACTGGGTGCATCTTACCGTCATAAACGATAACACGGATGTCGCGGGCGTAAGAACCTGTCAGAGGACCCTGCTCCATACGGTCCATCAGACCTTTCATAATTGCAGGCATGAAACGTGCGTCGATTGCGCCACCAACGATAGAGTTAATCATAACAAGCTTGCCACCCCAATCCAATGGAGTTTCCTGAGTGTCACGAGCCTGTATCCTATATTCCTGGTTGCCGAACTTATAAACCTCTTTGACTGGCTCACCCTCTACGTATGGCTCAATGATAAGGTGAACCTCGCCAAACTGACCTGCGCCACCTGATTGTTTCTTGTGACGATAGTCGCTACGAGCGGCTTTAGTGATAGTTTCACGGTAAGGGATACGTGGCTCAAGATACTCTATAGCAACCTTATCGTTGTTTTCGATTCTCCATTTCAAGGTGCGAAGGTGGAACTCGCCCTGACCTGAAACGATGGTCTGGCGCAACTCCTTGCTCTGCTCAACAATCCATGTTGGGTCCTCCTCGTGCATACGGGTCAGGATAGCGTTCAGTTTCTCGTCCTCACCGTTAGCCACAGCCTTAATCGCACGACGGTACTTAGGGTCAGGATATTGGATTCTTGGCATTTCAACCTCGATGTCCTTAGCGCACAAAGTGTTGCCTGTCTTAGTATCCTTCAGTTTCACGGTTGCGCCGATGTCGCCAGCAACCAACTGGTCAACAGGAATACGGTTCTGTCCTGCAACGCAGAAAATCTGAGAGATACGCTCCTTGCCACCATTACGCGAAATGTTGGTAAGGTCGTCGCCAGCCTTGAGTGTACCGCTGAGAACCTTGAAATAGACAACCTCGCCGATATGTGGTTCGATACTGGTCTTGAAAGAGAAGATAACCGTAGGAGCGGCGGCATCAGGCTTAACCTCATTGCCCTTGTTGTCAACAGGCATTGGCATGTCATCAACGAAAGGCACTACGTTACCGAGGAACTCCATCAGACGGCGGACACCCATATCTTTGCCTGCGCATACGCAGAACACTGGGAAGATGTCACGTGAGACAAGACCTTTGCGAATACCTTCCCTCATCTCGTCCTCGGTCAAAGAACCTTGGTCGAAGAACTTATCCATCAGACCCTCGTCATTCTCGGCAGCAGCCTCAATCAGGGCATTGTGCAATTCCTCGGCTTTTTCCATCTGGTCGGCAGGGATATCCTTTATCTCAGGAGCGCCACCTTCAGGTTTCCAAGTGTACATCTTCATCAACAGCACGTCGATAACGGCGTTAAAGCCAACACCGCAATTAACAGGGTATTGGACAACGACGCATTTAGGACCGAAAGACTCCTTCAACTGCTCCAATGCCTGGTCGTAGTTGGATTTGTCAGTGTCAAGCTGGTTCATCAGGAAGATGACTGGTTTCTTGAACTGCTCAGTGTAACGGAAGTGGTTCTGCGTACCAACCTCAACACCATATTGGGCATTCAAAACGATAATCGACTGGTCTGTAACAGCCATAGAAGTAATGGCGCCACCAATGAAATCATCCGAACCTGGACAATCTATTATATTTAGTTTCTTTCCGTTCCACTCGACATGAGCTACCGTTGGAAATACCGAGTAACCATACTCCATCTCTACAGGAAAGTAATCCGATACAGTATTCTTCCCTTCAACTGTACCACGACGTTTAATGATACCGCTCTCGAAAAGCATAGCCTCCAAGAGGGTCGTTTTTCCTGAACCAGAACCGCCCATAAGTGCGATGTTCTTGATTTCGTTTGACTGATAATTTTTCATATATCTTTGTTATTAATTTTGTGCTTCATAAGCGGCTGCAATTTACACATTTTTTCTGACATATCAACCGTTTATTCATTTTTTAACAATATGTTCTATAATATAGTTTCGGTCTCACCTCACTTTTGGATAACAACTTAAACAACAACAAAATACCACAAGAAACCCAAGCACGGTTATCCGAAAAGTTTCCGAAAAGCATCCTCAACTCTTGCAACTCCTACGATTTCTATCCCTGAGAATTTGTTTCTATCCACCTGTTCAGCGTTGAACAACGGCACAATTATCCGCGAGAATCCCAGTTTGGCAGCCTCCGAAATCCTCTGTTCAATCCTCGAGACTGGCCTTATCTCTCCGCTCAGCCCAACCTCGCCTGTTATGCACGTCCTTGCGTCAATCGGCAAATCCAGATTGCTTGACAATACGGAGCAGATTACCGCCAGGTCAACCGCAGGGTCTGAGATTTTCAGCCCACCAGCCATGTTCAGAAAAACATCTTTCTGCGGCAGTTTGAACCCTGCCCTTTTCTCCAGCACTGCCAGCAGCATATTCATTCTCCGCAGGTCAAAACCCGTGGCTGACCTCTGAGGATAATTATAAGCCGCCGACGACACTAATGCCTGAGTCTCAATCATAAACGGTCTCACCCCCTCAATCGTCGCTGCAATCGCCACCCCCGACAACTCTTGCCCCGAGTGGCTCATCAGCAGTTCGCTCGGGTTTTGCACCTCTCTCAAGCCACTTCCCTGCATCTCGTAAATCGCCAGTTCGTCCGTTGAGCCGAACCTGTTTTTATGCGCCCTCAGTATCCTGTATAAATAATGTCTATCCCCCTCGAACTGCAAGACCGTGTCAACGATATGCTCCAAAATCTTTGGCCCGGCAATACTTCCCTCCTTTGTTATATGACCGATTACGATAACCGGTGTCCCAGTCTCTTTTGCGAATTTCAGCAACGCCGCACTGCACTCCCTCACCTGCGTGACACTGCCTGCGGACATTTCAATAGCCTCCTCGACAATCGTCTGTATCGAGTCAACAACCAGTAGGTCAGGCTGTAACTCCCTCGCCTGGGCAAATATATTCTCAAGCACATTCTCACTCAGCACATAGCATTCACTCTCCATCTCCCCAATACGGTCAGCCCTCATTTTTATCTGACCGCAACTCTCCTCGCCACTGGCATACAGCACTTTCATCCCCTTCATCTTCAGTGCCACCTGAAGCACCAGTGTCGATTTCCCAATGCCTGGCTCACCACCTATCAGTATCATCGACCCACGCACCAAGCCTCCGCCCAAAACCCTGTTCAGCTCTTCGTTATGCGTGTCAATGCGTGGTTCTTTCTCATATTCTATCAAGTCAACCCTCTGAGCCTCACGTCTTACGTTTACCGCCATACCATGGTCAAGGGTGTGCTGGATTTCGTTCTTAATCGTAAGTTCCTTGAACGAGTTCCACGCACCGCAGGCAGGGCATTTCCCGTAAGCTTTCGGGAAATCCGCCCCACATTCGGTACATACGTATGTCTTTTTCTCCTTAGCCATCAATCAATTTTGTCAAACCCGCAGTAAGGCACAAGTGCCGCAGGAATCCTGATACCGTCCGCCGTCTGGTGGTTCTCAAGCAACGCCGCCACAATCCTTGGCAACGCAAGAGCCGAGCCATTCAACGTATGGCAAAGTTCTGTCTTTCCCTCGCTTGTCTTGTAACGGCATTTCAACCTGTTGGCCTGGTAACTCTCGAAATTAGACACCGAGCTAACCTCTAACCAACGCTCCTGAGCCGCGCTGAACACCTCGAAATCAAATGTTATAGCGGAAGTGAAACTCATATCTCCGCCGCAAAGTCTCAGTATTCTATAAGGCAACTCCAGTTTCTTCACCAGATTTTCCACATGCGCTATCATCTCGTCCAATGACTGATACGAATGCTCAGGCTTGTCAATCCTCACAATCTCCACCTTGTTGAACTGGTGCAGACGGTTCAACCCCCTGACATCCTTGCCGTAAGAGCCAGCCTCACGACGGAAACAAGCCGAATATGCACACATCTTCTGCGGCAGCTCGTCCTCTTTAAGGATCACGTCACGGAAAATATTCGTAACAGGAACCTCAGCCGTAGGAATCAGATAGAGGTTATCAACCGTCGCATGGTACATCTGTCCCTCTTTGTCAGGCAATTGCCCTGTGCCATAACCACTTGCCTCGTTAACGACGTATGGTGGCTCAATCTCCAAGTACCCTGCGTTTCTCGCCTCGTCAAGGAAGAAGTTTATCAACGCCCTCTGCAATCTTGCGCCTTTACCCTTGTAAATAGGGAAACCGGCACCTGTTATCTTAACTCCCATCTCAAAGTCTATAAGGTCGTATTTCTTAGCCAACTCCCAGTGTGGCAATGGCTTGAAGCCCTCGAATTTAGGGTTCTCCCCGCCCATTTTCTCCACCTTGTTATCCTCTGCGCCAAAACCCTCTGGCACAGTCTCGTTAGGAAGGTTAGGCACCTGCAAGAGAATGTTACGTATCTCGTTCTCAGCGTTTTCCATTCTCGCCTTGAACTCTGTCGTCATCTCTTTCAGCGCAGCGACATTAGCCTTTGCGGCGGCTGCCTCCTCTTTCAGACCTTTTTTCATCAGCTCACCGATGGCCTTCGACTGCTGATTTATCTGCGCCAGCTTGTCGTCCAGCTCACGCTGAGTCGTCCTTCTGACTTTATCTATCCCGATGACCTTGTCAATCATCGTTGCGGCATCTTTGAAATGTTTTTTCCCTAATCTGCGAACCACCTCGTCACGGTTCTCCAGAATCATCTTTAGTGTAAGCATATTGTTATTTTGTTTTTATGTTTTCCCTCCTTAACCGTTACCTACCTCCAACGATAGATTAACGATACATTAACGATAGATTAACGATACATTAACGATAGATTAACGATACATTGACCTATCCCTGACCATTTCCCTTATAGTACAACCCCGAGAACAGAGACTCAGTCACGTCAGGGTTCATCTCCCGCAGTTCCGCCACCAACTCCTTCATTCTCTGTCTCTTGCTTTTATCCTCGAAAGGGCATCTCCTCACCTGTTCCCTATACCCCCTCTCGCTTGCCAACTCCTTCAACGACGACTCCCTTATCTCGCAGAACGGCCTAATCACCGTCAAAGCAAAATTATCCATCTTCAGCACAGGCGGCATTGACTCTAACCTGCCCGTATATATGGCGTTCATCAGCAGCGTCTCCGCGATGTCGTCTATATGATGACCCAACGCCAGTTTCCCGAATCCCTCTTCTTCAGCCACTCTGAACAACTCTTTCCTCCTGCTCCACGAGCATAGCCAACACTTGCTCCTACCCTCCTTCCTGTCGTCCTCCAGTGTCACCCTCCTTGCGATAAACCTCACGCCCCTCTCCTCGCAGAAACACCTCAGATATTCTTCGTCCGACTCATACATAACCCCCTGCCCCTCAACCGCCACATGACATGCCGTCACCTCTATCCTGGGCACCCATATCTTTTGCCTTTCCGCCAAAACCTCAACAAGCGCCAACGAATCCTTACCTCCCGACAGCCCCACAAGCACCCTGTCGCCATTCTCAAGCATCGCCCACCTTTTCATCGACGACGATGCCTCCCTGAATATCTGCAACAGCCTTCCCTCCATTACTCGCCTAATAAATCAGGTCTCAGCCTCCTTGTCCTCTCAATCGCCACATCCTGCTCCCACTCTTGGATTTTCCTCTCATTGCCACTCAGCAGTATATCAGGCACTTTCATACCCCTATATTCCGCAGGTCTCGTGTAAACAGGCGGTGCAAGCAGATTGTCCTGAAACGAGTCTGACAACGCCGATTGCTCATCGCCAATCGCCCCAGGAATCACCCTCACCACAGCGTCCGTTATTATCGCAGCAGCCATCTCGCCACCCGTCAGCACATAGTCGCCAATCGAAATCTCCTTGGTTATCAACGTGTCCCGCACCCTCTGGTCAACACCCTTGTAATGCCCGCAAAGTATAATTATATTCCCTAAAAGGCTCAGACTGTTCGCCATCCCTTGCGTGAACTGCTCACCGTCAGGCGCAGTGAAAATCACCTCGTCATACTCCCTCTCGCTCTTCAGTTTCTCAATGCAACGGAAAATCGGGTCACACTGCAGCACCATCCCCGCGCCAAACCCGAAAGCGTAATCATCCACCCTCTTATGAATATCCAACGTATAATCCCGCAGGTCATGCACCACAATCTCCACCAAGCCTTTAGCCCTGGCTCTCTTGATTATGGAACAGGTCAAAGGCCCCTCCATCATCTCCGGCTGTACTGTTATTATATCTATTCTCATATTGAGTGCAAAGGTACGATTTTTTTCTCTAATATCAGCATATTTGGCTAAAAAAATTTTCAAGGTTCTTGAGTGTTTTTGAATAGATTAGTTCTGGGAAAAAGATAGCAACACACAAATAAATTTTCGTGGTAATGTAATCGCTTGACTCTCTGAATAAAATATTAAAAATTTATTTTTCATCAATAGTTATTTTGTTTTCTCCGAAAAAATCCGTAACTTTGCGGTTTGAAAAAATCAAAAATACATATAAAATCATGAGTAGAATAAAATACCTTGGCTGTGATGATGCCGACATTGACATCTTTGAGAGCCAATATCCTGTTCCTGAGGGCGTTTGTTATAACAGTTACCTGTTGGAGGGTGAGCGTTTGGCAGTTTTGGACACTGTTGACCCACGTCGTAGCGAAGAGTGGTTGGATAAGTTGAAATTGGCTTTGAATGGCCGTAAGCCTGATTATTTGGTGGTTCACCACATGGAACCTGACCACAGCGGCAGTATCCGTAAATTCATGGATAAATACCCTAAAACGATAATTGCTTGCAGTGCGATGGCGCAGAAATATATGCTTCAGTTCAACGAAGGACTGAAAGCGGAGTTTGAGATATTGCAAGAGGGGTCGCACTTGGATTTTGGAGGCGGCGTGACACTTGATTTCGTGACCGCGCCTATGGTGCATTGGCCAGAGGTGATGATGAGTTATTACGCTGGGGAGAAGACCCTTTTCGCCGCTGACGGTTTTGGCAAATTCGGCGTTTACGACGCTGAACCTGAGAATTGGGTACGCGACGCAAGACGTTATTACTTCAACATCTGCGGAAAATATGGTGCCAACGTGGCGGCGGTATTGAAGAAAGCGTCAGGTTTGGACATTGCGAGGATTTGCCCTCTGCACGGGCCTGTGCTTGACGGCGAGAAGATGGCCGCTGCTTTGGGTTATTACACCAAATGGTCAGCCTACGAGCCAGAAGCACCTGATGCAGTGCTTGTTGCGTATGCCTCAATACACGGAAACACCGGTCGTGCGGCACGAAGGATGGCTGAGATACTCAAGAAAAAAGGAGCGAGCGAGGTTGTCACAATTGACTTGTCTCGCACAGACGTATCTTACGCAGTGTCTGAGGCTTTCCGTGTTGGCAAAGTGGTTGTCGCAGCAGCGACTTACGACGCAGGACTCTTCCCTCCTATGCATAACTTCCTCTATAAACTTTCGATAAAAGGGTATCAAAAACGCCGTTTTGGCTTGATTGAGAACGGCACGTGGGCACCTGCCGCCGCAAAAATAATGCGTGGGCAGTTGGAGGGAATGAAAAACATCGAAATCGTTGAGCCTGTTGTGACATTGCGTAGCGCAATGCAGAAGGCTGACGAAGAAAAACTTATAGCCCTGGCTGAGGCAATTGTGAAATGAGAAGTTTCCTGTTGATTATTGTTGCCTTGGTCAACGCTGGGGTTGTGGCAGGTTGCGCAAGCGGGGAAAATGACGACGCAAACAAATATTGCGCAGACACGAACATAACTCTGAAACGTATGGCTTTTGTCCCTGAAGTGCCTGAGTCGATGGTCTTTGCGGGGCAGAAAATAGAGTTTGACACTGAGGATATGATTGAGCGGTTTGATAGGGAACTGCTCAGTTTCTCCTCGTCAGAACAGACCAGTATCCTGATACTGAAAAAAGCCCCACGGTTGTTGGGCGAAATGCGTAAGATTCTGAAAGAAGAGGGTGTGCCAGCGGATATGGTTTATATAGCCGTGATTGAGAGCAACCTGCTACAAACGGCACGTTCGGGCGTAGGGGCAGCCGGCTATTGGCAGTTTATGGAAGGAACGGCAAAAGAGTTCGGACTGACTGTAACTGAGACGGTTGACGAGCGTTACGACGTGGAAAAAGCCACACGTGCGGCATGCCGTTATATGAAATCCGCCTATTCAAAATTCGGCGACTGGATTGCCGTGGCTGCTTCGTACAATGCAGGGATGGGAAGGATAAATGGGCATTTCACCAAACAAGAGGTAAACTCGGTTTTCGACTTGTGGATGAATAATGAGACGTCAAGGTACATTTTCCGTATGTTGGCGGCTAAGATATTGGTCGAAACGCCTGAGAAATTGGGCTTTAACGTACCAAAGGATAGGGTTTATAAGGAAATCCCATACCGTGTGATAGAGGTGAATGCATCAATAGCAGACCTTTATTCGTGGGCTAAAGCGCAGGGAGTTACTTACCGTCAACTGAAGTCTATGAACCTGTGGCTCAGGTCAACACGCTTAGACAACCGCAATGGGCTGAGGTATGAGATTAGACTTCCTGCGAAGAAGTAGTCATTATGACCGATTAAACCTGTATGTATTGTTAACGGTCTAACCTTTGAGTTACAAAAAGGAGAAGACTGATGAAAAGAACCATTCTGTTTACTGTCCTCGTTTTTCTGTCGCTGAGTGTCTCGGCGAGGTTCGTCTGGGGGTTCAAGCCTGTTGCGACAAAGGTAGGCCCTAACGGCGAAACCCTGGTGCTTTGCACCGTCGAGAATGGCGACACTATGCCTATGTTCGAGATGAACCGCCTGTGGATTTACCCAAAGCGGAAATTCAGGAACAAACGTCAGGAGAAGCAGTATTGGAGGATGGTGCGAGACGTGAAAGCCGCCTTGCCGGTTGTATATTACATCGAGGGGGTCATACGCCAAACCAACGACACGCTTATGTCAATGCCCACTAAAAAGCAGAGGGATAAGTATATGGCGCATTTCGAGAAGAGGATATACAAGCAAAACTATGATGCGATGAGCCAACTGACACTCAGACAGGGTATGTTGGTTATGAGATTGTTGGACAGGGATATAGAACAAACATCATACGAACTGATAAAGGCGTACCGCGGATGGTTCAGGGCTGGTTTCTACCAACTGTTCGCAAAACTTTGCGGTGCTGACCTGAAGGTGAAATTTGGTGACGGGAAAAACGACGGCGTTTATGAGGAGATAATCAATTTGGTGGAGTCTGGGCAACTGTGATCCTCCCTGTACCTCCTTCCGCATTGACATACCAACGTGTCGTCCAACCGTTTGCCACACTCGCAAACCCAACCTATACGCTTGGCGGGAACACCAGCCATCAACGCAAAATCAGGGACATCCTTGGTGACGACGGCTCCTGCCGCTATCAACGCGGAGCGTCCGACAGAATGTCCGCATACAATCGTGCAATTAGCGCCAAGCGAGGCTCCTTCGTGTATAACGGTCTTTGCATAAACCCCATGGACTGGAAAATTAGCCCTTGGGGTATTTACGTTGGTAAACACGCAAGAAGGACCGCAAAAGACATTATCCTCCAATTCAACGCCAGTGTATAATGAGACGTTGTTCTGCACGCGAACGCCGTTGCCTATCTTCACATCATTACCCACGTTAACATTCTGGCCGAAAGAACAGTTCCTGCCAATACGTGCGCCTGATTGTATGTGGCAAAAATGCCAAACCTTCGTCCCCTCGCCAATCAGCACATCGTCATCAACATACGATGACTCGTGGACAAAATAGTTGTCGGTTTTCTTAGCTTCGTAAATATCGAATATCTCCGAAGGCTTATCAATGACAGCCAGAGGGTTATGATTCTCCAAAAGTTGACGGGTCTTGCAACCCCATGTCACGCCAATACACTCAACCCTAGCGTTGCGCGCAGTCTGCATATCAACTTCGGAATCACCAACATAAAGTACTTCCTTTTTGTCTATAACCCCTGATTCAACCATAATATCGTCAATGATTTTAGGGTCTGGTTTTGTTGGAACGCCGTCCCTCTGCCCGAAAATGGCGGAAAAAGCAATGGTGGGGAAGAAAAACGGGATGAGGTGGCGTGTCGCCTCCTGGTATTTGTTTGATGCCACGGCGACTTTGCACCCGTCGGCCGAAAGACGTTCCAAAAGTTCCGTCATTCCGTCAAACACGAAAGTCTTCTCAGTACCATGGGCGTTGTAATAAGGGATAAAATCGGCACGTATGGCGAGGACATCCTCCTGTGTCTTATGTCCTTCGGGTAATGCACGCTCGAAAAGTTTGTTGATGCCGTTACCCACGAAACTTCGGATTGTAGGGACATCGTGGGTGGGAAAACCGTGTAAAGATAGCGCATGGTTCGTTGCTGCGGCAATGTCGGCGTAGGTGTTCAGCAGAGTGCCGTCAAGGTCAAATATAACAAGTTTTTTCATGATAGTCGCTATTCCCACAAATAGGGACTGCAAAGATACTGATTTTTTTTGGAATGGCAAAGTTTTTTTTGTGCGAAAATTTGGTTATATCAGAAATTTGTACTACCTTTGCAAATTGAATTGTAATTGAATGGCGTTTTTTGTGTCCGTTTGGCATAATGCGCCCATAATTAGGCACTAAAAGAAGGTAATATGATAACTGACAATTTCATACGATTGTTTGAAAACTCTTTGAAAAATTATTGGGACCTGAAATCCATGACGGATTATGTGGAAAAAAGGACGGTGACGTATGGGGAAGTGGCGCAAGAGGTGGCGAAGCTGCACCTGCTTTTCAACGCAATGGGTTTCGAGAAGGGCGATAAGGTGGCTTTGGTAGGGAAAAACGGTATAAACTGGTGTGTGACCTACATGGCTACTGTGACGTACGGGGGAGTGATAGTGCCTATATTGCAAGACTTCAATCCAAGTGATATCCAGCATATAATCAACCACAGCGACGCTAAATTGCTGTTTGTGTCGGAAAACATCTGGGACAACATCAACGAGGAGGAACTGCTGTATGTCGAGGGGGTGTATGACCTGGCGACGTTGAAGATGATAGGGCCAAAGGGCGGAACGAGGGCTGAGAAGACGGAAAAAATGAGGGGGCAGTTGTGGAATGAGAAATACCCAAATGGGTTCACCGCCGCTGATGTGCTTTACCCTACGATACCTAACACTGAACTGGCGGTAATCTCTTATACGTCAGGGACAACGGGGTATTCCAAAGGGGTTATGCTTTCGGGAAACGCCTTGGCAGGCAATATACAGTACGCCTTGGAGTCAGGACAAATCGTGAGGGGAGGTAGGCAGCTGGCTTTCCTGCCGATGGCTCATGTTTTCGGTTGCACTTACGATTTTCTTTCCGCCTTCTGTGGGGGAACGCATACGACCTATTTAGGGAAATTGCCTTCGCCTAAGATATTGTTGAAAGCTATGGCAGAGGTGCGACCAACGGTTATTTTCACAGTGCCATTGGTTATTGAGAAGATTTACACAAAGCAGATTAGGCCAATGTTGGAGACGAGGGGTATGAAATGGGCGTTGAGCATTCCGTTGATTGACAACCAGGTACTGGCGACTATAAACAGGAAGATGACTGAGGCTTTAGGTGGGGAGTTCCAACAGATAATCATAGGAGGTGCGGCTATGAACCCAGAGGCGGAGGAGTTTTTCAAGAGGATAGGTTTCAAGTTCACTGTGGGTTATGGGATGACGGAGTGCGCACCGTTGATCAGTTACACTTGTTGGTCGGATTACAAGACTTATTCTGTTGGTAGGATATTGCCTAATATGCAGGTGAAGATTGATTCGTCTGACCCACATAATGAGGTTGGGGAGATATTGGTAAGAGGTGAGCATGTGATGATGGGTTACTATAAGAACGAAGAGGCTACTGCGGCGGCAATTGACAAAGATGGGTGGTTGCATACTGGCGATATGGGAACTGTGGATTTCGATGGAACGATTTACATCAAGGGGCGTAACAAGAGTATGCTGCTGGGTCCTAATGGTCAGAATATCTACCCAGAGGAGATTGAGGCGAGATTGAACAATATGCCGTACGTACTGGAGAGCCTTGTGCTGCAGATGCCTGACAATAGGTTGAAAGCATTGGTTGTGCCAGACCTAACGACGACGGATGCTGCGAAGATGTCGCATGCGGATGTTGTTGCGGCAATGGAAGTTAACCGTAAAGAGTTGAATAAGATGACGGCTTCATACGAAAGCATTTCTGTTATAGAGTTGCACCCTACGGAGTTCCAAAAGACCCCGAAGAAGTCGATAAAACGTTATCTTTATACTAACCTGAGTAAATAGGTTTTTGCCGTTAGTAGAGACGCTCGGCCGTGCGTCTCTACAGCGATAGATAATATAGAAAATAGCGAATGAAGAAGTTTTTATTGTTTTTTGTTTTTGCCCTGACTTTCGCACAGATGACGATGGCGGGAGTGGTTGACCATGACAAGATGTTTGAGGCTTACCTGAAGGGCGACCTTGCGACTTGGCACAACGAGTTGCTGAAATATGTTAAGAACCCAAATTTGACGTTCTCAGACCGTTGTGACATTGCGAATTACCTTTACGGTTACATCGGTTTCATAGCCGACGATAAGAGCAAGAGGAATACGGCAAGGTATTTTATGACATTCTTTGAACGGTATTACGAGGAGATGATAAAAAGCCCTAACTATAAGTCTATGGGTTACTTGTATAAGGCAGGGGCTTACGGGATGAAGAGCAAGATTGACGGCAGCGTGATAAGCAACGGCACGAAGTCACTTTCGGCATTGAGTGATGCTGAGAAGTCTGACCCTAAGAACCCATTGGCTATAGGGTTGCGCGGTAACGTGAAGTTCTATGCCCCAGGAATATTGGGCGGTGACAAAAAGAAGGCTGTAACTTATTTCCTGAAAGCCATTAAGATACTGTCGGTAAATACCCCAAAGGTCTATCGTTGGAACTACCGCGCTTTGCAACTTTGCGTGGTGGAGGCTTACGTGCAGTTGGGCGAAAAGGAGAAGGCTGAGGCTTATTACCAGAAGGTTATGAAGGAAGAACCTGGTTTCAAACGCCTTGAGTTGGCATACGAGACTGGGGAGTTTGGCATTGCTGACGTTGACTAACGAGGGAAATAGATGCGGCATGCCACGTCTCTACAAATAGCAAATATTAAAAACAAAAGGTATATATATTATGAACGGTAAAATTGGTGTTACGACGGATAATATTTTTCCCGTCATAAAGAAGTTCCTCTATTCGGATCACGAGATTTTCTTGCGTGAGCTTGTCTCGAACGCCGTTGACGCTACGCAAAAACTGAAAACACTTACTTCGGTAGGTGAGTATAAAGGCGAGTTGGGCGAGTTGCAGGTTGAGATTAAAATAGATAAGGAGAAGGGTCTCCTGACAATCTCAGACCGTGGTGTTGGTATGACGGCGGAGGAGATTGAGAAGTATATCAACCAGATAGCATTCTCGGGGGCAACAGAGTTCCTTGACAAATACAAGGATGACGCTAATGCGATTATCGGTCATTTCGGCTTGGGTTTCTACTCTGCATTCATGGTGGCAAACCAAGTTGAGATTTTCACGAAATCATATACAGGGGCGGACGCACAACATTGGTCGTGCGACGGTTCGCCAGAGTACCTGCTTGAGAATATAGACCGTGAGGAGCGTGGTACGGACATCGTGCTTCATATTGACGACGAGAACAAGGAGTTCCTTGAGGATTCGCGCATAGAGACACTGCTTAAGAAATATTGCAAATTCCTTCCAGTGGCGGTAGCTTTCGGCAAAAAGAAAGAGTGGAAGGATGGCAAGGAGGTCGAGACAGGCGAGCCTAATATAATAAATAATGTGAACCCTGCGTGGACACGCAAACCTGCCGATTTGAAGGAAGAGGATTACTCGGCGTTCTATCGTGAACTCTACCCATACGCCGAAGACCCACTGTTCCATATACACCTTAACGTGGATTATCCTTTCAACCTCACGGGTATTTTGTATTTTCCTAAACTGCACGAACACATACAGTTGGAGAAGAACAAGATACAACTCTACTGCAATCAGGTCTATGTTACAGACCAGGTTGAGGGTATCGTGCCTGAGTACCTGACATTGTTGCATGGTGTTATAGACTCGCCAGACATTCCTCTGAACGTCAGCCGTTCTTACCTGCAATCAGACCAAAACGTAAAGAAAATCTCTTCGCATATCACTAAGAAAGTTGCAGACAAGTTGGCTGAGATTTTCAAGAACGACCGTGCGCAGTTTGAGCAGAAATGGGACGACCTGAAGATTTTCATAGTCTTTGGTATGTTGACCGACGAGAAATTCTACGAAAAGGCAAAGGATTTCGCACTCTATAAGAATATCGACGGGAAGTATTTCACTTTCGACGAGTACAAGACCCTTATCGAGAGTGAGCAAACAGACAAGGATGGCAATTTGGTTTGCCTTTATGCTCATAATGCCGACGAACAGCATGTCTATATAGAGGCTGCCCGCGCCAAGGGTTATGACGTGCTGTTGATGGATGGGCAACTTGACTCTCATTGGCTTGGACAGGCCGAGCAGAAACGCGAGAAGATCCGTTTCGTGCGTGTTGACAGCGATGTCGTTGATAAACTCATATCCAAGAAGGACGAGAAGAAGCAGACTTTGAAAGATGATGAGCGTAACGCCCTTTCGTCTGTTTTCCAAGCCGCTATGCCTAAGATTGATAAAACCGAGTTTATGGTCAGCGTTGAGGAGTTTGGCGAGGAGCAGTCGCCTGCTATCCTGACACAGAACGAGTTTATGCGCCGTATGAAAGAGATGGCGGAGAATGGTGGTGGTCAGCAGATGATGTTCTACGGTCAGATGCCAGACAGCTACCAGATGGTACTTAACGGCAACCACCGCATAGTCAAGGAGATACTTGAGGCTGAGAAGGCAGACTGCGAGCCTAAGTTGAAACCTGTGGTTGATGAGATGGACAGTGCCGACAAGCGCAAGACGGAGTTAAGGAAAAAGAAAGAGGAGGATCGTAGCGCAGAGGAGCGTGACGAACTGTTGAAACTCGAGAACCGTATAAACGAACTTGGCGAGCAGAAGAAGGCTATCTTTGCCGACTTCGTGGCTGCCAACCCTAAGATAGCGCAAATCACGGATATAGCATTGCTTTCGGCAGGTCTGCTGAAGGGCAAAGCTCTTGCCGATTTCGTAAAGCGCAGTTATGATTTGATTTAATAAAAGAATTATGATACAACCTAAACTGCAACTGCAACAGGAACTCTCAAAGCAAATCTATAACGTCCTACAGGGCGATATGGTTGAGAAACTCATCCGTGAATCTAAAATCTCGAATGCCGACAACTATTGGCGCAGCATTATGGAGGGACACAGTTTCAAGGTTGAGGAGAAGTTGCTGAAACACCTTTACTCCGTTTTCCAGGGTGTTAAGGATACGCTTGGCGTGAACGAACCTGTTGATTTCTATATCACTGGTGACGCTACGGTGAATGCTTTCTCTGTAGCTGCCGAGCAGAAGGGCGAGCCACACATCGTTAACGTCAACTCAGGTCTTATCGATTTGATGACTGAGGAGGAACTTCGCTTTGTCCTCGGTCATGAACTTGGTCACATAATCAACCAGGACACCCGTCTTCGTCGTCTGATAAACCTTGTTTATGAACCTGACGAGGGTATGCCTATAGGGCTTTTCCATCGTGTACGCCTGAGCGAACAGTTGGCTGAACTGGTGGCAGACCGTTATGGTTATCTTGCCGTTGGTCATCTTGGGCCATGCGTCTCTGCGTTCTATAAGATGGCTTCCGGCCTTGACATATCGAAGATTGACGTCAAGTTGGAGGCACTTATCGAGGAGAACCTTCGTCACTTGGACTACTTCCTGAACGACAAGGGTATGTCGCGCGAGACTCACCCAGTCAACCCTATCAGGATCCAGTCGCTCTATTTATACTCGAAGGCAGCGAACAAGAAGGAACTTGATGCGCAGATGCAGCCGCTCATTGACATATTGTTGCGCCTTGGCAACTCGCCTATCGATTACCACATCTCACGCTTCGTCGCTACTGCAGGGCTTATCGTAGCCTCGGCTGACGGCGAAGTAAAACAGGAGGAGGCAGACACTATCCTTGCAAACCTTGCACAAACTCAAATGTTCCCTAAGGCTTTCCTTGAGGAGATTGCGAAGGGCGACGTGAACAAGATTTTCATTGACTCTGTCCAGCATATCCTCCGCGAAGAGCCACAGATGCGTGACGAGCTGCTCTATTACCTGATTGAGATAACATTGGCTGACCGTGAGATCTCGAAGGTCGAGGTTGAGCTTGTTTATAATATCGGCAAGAATATCTTCGGCTATCAGAAACGCGACATAGCCCGTATGATGGTGGCTATGGTGCAGACAAAATTCGTGCCTAACCTACGTAATTTCAGATATTAATTTATATGGCTTTCCTTTCAATACTTACCAAAATATTCGGAGACAAGGCTCAGCGTGATGTCAAAGAGGTGATGCCAGTCGTTGACCGTATAAAATCCTTTGAATCACAGGTTCAGGCGTTGTCGCACGACGAGTTGCGCGCACGTTCGCAAGCCCTGCGTGACGAACTTCAGGCTACTGTGGCCGACGACAAGAAACGCATAGTCGAACTACGTGCCCAGATTGAGGCCACCGAGATTGACAAACGCCAGCGTATATACGATGAGATTGACAAACTTGACAAACGTGTGCTTGACACCTACGAGACTGAACTTGAGCGCATCCTGCCAGAGGTTTTCGCCATCGTCAAGGAGACTGCGTATCGTTTCGCTAACAACGACACTATTACCGTCAAGGCGACTGACTTTGACCGTAAATTGGCTGTCAACCACGACTTTGTCGAGATTGACGGCGACAATGCCATATACTCTAACGAGTGGGAGGCTGGCGGTAACACGCATAAATGGGATATGGTGCACTATGATGTCCAACTCATTGGTGGCGTGGTACTTCACCGCGGCAAAATTGCCGAGATGGCTACTGGTGAGGGCAAGACCCTCGTGGCTACCCTGCCTGTGTTCCTGAATGCTATGACGGGCAACGGCGTGCATGTCGTTACCGTTAACGACTACCTTGCAAAACGTGATGCCGAGTGGATGGGCCCCCTCTATATGTTCCATGGACTTTCGGTTGACTGCATAGACAAATACCAACCTCACAGCCCTGAGCGTCGTGCCGCCTACAACTGCGACATCACGTTCGGTACTAACAATGAGTTTGGTTTCGACTACCTGCGTGACAATATGGCTATCCATCCTTCGGATCTTGTGCAGCGTTCCCATAACTTTGCCATTGTCGATGAGGTCGATTCCGTCCTTATCGACGATGCCCGTACCCCTTTGATTATCTCGGGTCCCGTGCCTAAAGGCGAAGACCAGATGTTCGAGGAGTATAACTCGCGTGTCCAGGCTTTGGTGAGCAAGCAGACCACTATGGCTGCCGCCTTGTTGAACGAGGCTCGTGCCAAGATACCGTCCGAAAACAAGGAGGAGGTTGAGGCTGGGTGTCTTGCGCTCTTCCGTTGCTTTAAGGCTATGCCGCGGTCTAAGACCCTCATAAAATACCTTTCGGAACCCGGCATCAAGCAGAAACTGATTAAGACGGAGGAGTTCTATATGCAGGAGAATAACAAGAATATGCATATAGCGACTGACCCGCTGTATTTTATAATAGACGAGAAGCACAACTCGGTTGAGCTTACGGATAAGGGTATTGACGCGTTGACGGGTGCCACCGAGGACCCGCAGTTCTTCGTTATGCCTGATGTTGGCTCTGAGATTGCCGAGATTGAGAAGTCTGCCCTTCCCGCCAAGGAGAAACAGGAGAGGAAGGATGCCGCGTTGCTTAACTATTCCGTCAAGTCTGAGCGCATTCACACCGTAACCCAGTTGCTCAAGGCTTATACGCTCTTCTTCAAGGATGACCAGTATGTCGTACAGGATAACCAGGTGTTGATTGTCGATGAGCAGACGGGCCGTATTATGGACGGTCGTCGTTACAGCGATGGTTTGCATCAGGCTCTTGAGGCTAAGGAGCATGTCAAGGTCGAGGCTGCCACGCAGACCTTCGCTACCATTACCTTGCAGAACTATTTCCGTATGTACCATAAACTTGCGGGTATGACCGGTACCGCGGAGACGGAGGCTGGCGAGCTTTGGGACATCTATAAGCTTGACGTGGTAGTTATTCCTACCAACCGTCCTATCGCGCGTACGGATATGCAGGACCGTATCTACAAGACCAAGAAGGAGAAATACTTCGCTGTCATAGACGAGATTGTTGACCTTGTGTCGCAGGGTCGTCCCGTGCTTGTGGGTACAACGTCGGTCGAGATTTCGGAGGTGCTTTCGCGAATGTTGACAAACAAGAAGATAAAGCATAACGTCCTCAATGCGAAGTTGCACCAGAAGGAGGCTGACATTGTCGCCGAGGCTGGTCGTCCGGGAGTGGTCACCATAGCCACCAATATGGCAGGTCGTGGTACGGATATTAAGCTTACGCCGGAGGTCAAGGAGGCAGGTGGTCTTGCGATCATTGGTACCGAGCGTCACGAGTCACGCCGCGTTGATCGCCAGTTGCGTGGACGTTCCGGTCGTCAGGGTGACCCTGGTTCGTCCGTCTTCTATGTCTCGCTTGAGGATAACCTGATGCGTCTCTTTGGCTCTGAGCGTATTGCTAAAGTGATGGATCGCCTTGGTTTTCAGGAGGGTGAGCGTATCGAGCATTCAATGATTTCTAAGTCCATCGAGAATGCACAGAAGAAGGTCGAGGAGAACAACTTCGGTATTCGTAAGCGTCTTCTTGAGTATGATGACGTGATGAACAAGCAGCGTACCGTTATCTATGCCCGTCGTCGTCATGCCCTTATGGGTGAGAGGGTTGGCGTGGATATCGTCAATACGCTCTATGATACCCTTGAGGCTGTTGTCGGCGAGGCTTACCAGACTTCCGACTATGGGCTTTTCCGTGACAATATGCTCAAGTATTTCGCCCTTGACGTTGACTTCACCGAGGAGGAGTTCCGCTCTTCTCGTCCAGCCAAGATTGTCGATAAGGTCTCTGAGCAGGTCTATGAGGTCTTCAAGCGCAAGATGGATACCCTTGCATCGACCGTCCACCCTGTCGTCTCAAAGGTTTACGAGAATCAGGCTGCGCAGTACGAGAATATTCTCATACCTGTCACCGATGGGCATAAGATATATAACATACCAGTAAATCTGAAAGATGCCTACGAGTCTGAATCTAAGGCGTTGATTAAGGAGTTCGAAAAGATTGTCCTCCTTGTCACAATCGACGAGGCTTGGAAGGAGAACCTCCGCGAGTTGGACGAGCTTCGCAACTCCGTACAGAATGCCACTTACGAGCAGAAGGACCCTCTGGTTATTTATAAGGTTGAGTCTTCTAACCTCTTCATGCAGATGATTGACGACTGCAACCGCAAGATTACCTCTATCCTTATGCGTGCGCAGATTCCTATCCAGGACCCTGACAAGATTCGTCGCGCCGAGAAGCCTCGCCGCGCTGATTACTCACGCATGTCAGCCTCGAAGCAGGATGTTGGCTCAGCCCTCCAGCGCAACTCAGCCGCCGACCGTGACACCCGCGAGCGTCAGGTGACTGCCCCAATACGTGCCGAGAAGACTGTTGGTCGTAATGACCCATGTCCTTGTGGCTCAGGCAAGAAGTACAAAAACTGCTGCGGTCGCAATATGCCAGAGGCGTAATGTTTTACAATCCTGATAAATATAACAATATGGACTATTTCCGCAATGACCCTGTGGAAATAGTCCATCGTTGTAACTCGCCCCGTGACATTGAGGTCATGGGCATTGTCTGCTCTTGGTTGGCGTTTGGCAATAGGTTGCAGATTCACAAAAAATGCGATTTTGCCTTTACTCTTATGGATGGCCGTCCGTATGATTATGTGATGGGGCAGTTGTGGAGGGTTTACGAGGGTTCTGGCGAGAACTTTTATCGTATGCTCTTCTATCGTGATTTCCACGACCTTATGCTCTCGTTGTACAACATCTACAAGGGCTATGCCACGATGGAGGATGCTGTACTCTCCAAGGGTGATGTTTCCGACCCTGTGCTGTTGGTGGATAGGGTATTGTCGCTTTTCGACTGTGCGGGCATTCCCAAGAATACCGCCTCTGCGTGTAAGCGTGTGGTTATGTTCCTCCGTTGGATGGTTCGTCGTGATGACAGGGTGGATTTTGGCATCTGGCGACGCATAAACCCTCGTCTGTTGCTTATTCCATTGGATGTGCATGTGTTGAATATCGCTAAGTCACAAGGGCTTATAACACGCAAGTCTGCCGATATGAAGGCTGCTTTGGAACTTGCCACGCATGCCCGGGAGTTGTTTCCCGACGACCCCGCCATAATGGATTTCGCGCTTTTTACTCCAGATTACGAAAAAAAACATTAATATGATTTATTCAAAAGAAGTAGAAAACATGTGCGTCGTGGCTAAAGGCGCAACACACCCCTCGGCACCTATCCCAGAGGAGGGACGTTGGGTAAGGGCTCGCGAGATTAAGGACATCTCCGGCTTGACCCACGGTATTGGATGGTGCGCTCCTCAACAAGGTGCTTGCAAACTTACCCTTAACGTTAAGGATGGCATCATACAAGAGGCTCTTGTCGAGACCCTTGGATGCTCTGGCATGACCCATTCAGCCGCTATGGCATCTGAGATTTTGCCTGGTAAGACGCTCCTTGAGGCTCTCAACACTGATTTGGTTTGCGACGCCATCAACACGGCGATGCGTGAACTTTTCCTTCAGATTGTCTATGGTCGCACGCAGTCTGCGTTCTCCGAGGGAGGGCTTGTCGTTGGTGCTTCGTTGGAAGACCTTGGCAAAGGTGTACGTTCGCAGGTCGGCACTATGTTCGGCACGTTGGCCAAAGGGCCACGCTATCTTGAGATGGCCGAGGGCTACTGCACGCGCATGGCGCTTGACGCTGACGGTGAGGTTATTGGCTATGAGTTCGTCCACATGGGCAAATTCATGGATATGGTTAAGCAGGGCATCGACGCAAACGAGGCCATCGAGAAAGCAAAAGGCACCTACGGGCGTTTCGCCGAGGCTGCCAAGTATATTGACCCACGTAAACAATGATTGCCATGAGAGAAGTAAAGTTCGAAAGTCAGGACCGTCGTATGGATAATATCCTTAAGGTTCTTAATGACAACGGTATTAAATCAATCGAGGAGGCTGCCGAGTTGTGTGCAAGTTATGGCCTTGACTCATACATGACATGCGAGGAGACGCAGCCTATATGTTTCGAGAACGCCAAATGGGCTTACGTCGTAGGCTCGGCGATAGCGTTGAAACGTGGGTGCAAGAATGCCGCCGAGGCTGCCGAGGCTATCGGCGAGGGGCTTCAGTCGTTCTGTATCAAAGGCTCCGTGGCCGACGACCGTAAGGTCGGTATTGGCCATGGCAACCTTGCCGCACGTCTTCTCCGCGAGGAGACCCAGTGTTTCGCATTCCTTGCTGGTCACGAGTCGTTCGCTGCCGCCGAAGGCGCCATCAAGATAGCCGATATGGCGAATAGGGTGCGCAATAACCCCCTGCGTTGCATCCTTGTCGGACTGGGGAAAGATGCTGCAAAAATCATCTCAAGGATTAACGGTTTCACATACGTGCAGACTCAGTTTGACTATTTCTCTGGCAAGTTGGAGATTGTCGCTGAAAAGGCATACAGCAACGGCAACCGCTCTAAGGTTCGTTGTTATGGTGCTGACGATGTCCGCGAAGGTGTCTCAATCCTTTGGCATGAGGATGTGGATGTCTCTATCACTGGCAATTCCACCAACCCTACGCGCTTCCAGCACCCAGTGGCAGGTACCTACAAGAAAGAACGTATTTTGGCTGGCAAGCCATATTTCTCTGTAGCCTCAGGCGGTGGCACTGGTCGTACGCTTCACCCAGACAACATGGCTGCAGGTCCAGCCTCTTACGGAATGACTGACACCATGGGACGTATGCACAGCGATGCGCAATTTGCTGGTTCATCGTCAGTTCCTGCTCATGTCGAAATGATGGGCTTCCTTGGCATAGGCAACAACCCTATGGTTGGCTGCACCGTAGCTTGTGCCGTCAACGTAGCCCTTGCGCTCAACAAATAACTGGCATTATCCAAAAATATTGCCTTCCCCAAATTATGCTCTTGGCTCATCTTAGGACCAAGGGCTTTTTTTGTCATTGTGCGAAAAGACCTTATTACAACAAATCACAAAAACTCCCATTTCGTGAAAAATATATAACCGATTTGACTGCAAATATGACAAATTATTTGTATAATACCTTTGCTGAGTGGAATAAAATTCGTATATTTGCAGCGAAAAAAATAGGCTCTATAACGTTTCGTGTGGTAACTTTGCATACAAACTCAAAGCGCTGTAGGCGCGACATAAAACAGCCCAGGGTGTAAACCCTGGGTAACAAGGCATTACCTATAAGGTATTCCCCTCCTTGGGGAGGGGCAGGGGGTGGGGGAGAATCCAATTCAGTGAATAAACCCACTCAATTCGTTTTAGAGCCAAACATTTTGGGCTTAGACCTTTGAACCAACAGTATAGGTTGGTCAGTAGTTCGAGCAGAAGTGAAAGAAGGTATTCTTTCCCCTGTTTCGATTAAAGCGGCAGACAGTAGGATTATCCCTATTGATGCGGCAATTATGGGCGATTTTCAGCTCTGAAAGAGCGACAGAGTCCAGGGCAGGGCGTAAGCCCTGTTATTATGGCAACATATAAAAAACACAATTGTTGGAAGAAATGTATATCGTATAATTGAAAAGAAAATATGGCTAATAAATCAGATATCAAGTTATTTGAAGAGCGTCAGGTGCGTTCAGTATGGGATGATCGGGAAGAACAATGGTATTTCTGCATTACAGATGTGGTTGGTATTCTTACGGATAGTATCAATCCGACTGACTATATCAAGAAGATGAAAAAAAGGGATCCGCTTCTTGCCGAAGGATGGGGACAGATTGTCACCCCCCTTTCCATAGAAACGAATGGAGGGCCTCAAAAGATGAATTGTGCTTCATCTGAAGGAGTTTTGCGTATAATTCAGTCCATTCCATCTCCCAAGGCTGAGCCATTCAAACTATGGATGGCGCAAGTCGCCGCACAACGTCTTGACCAGTTGGCAGACCCGGAACTCAGCATCAACCAGGCACTCCAAGACTACAAACGTCTTGGCTACAGCGACAACTGGATAAACCAACGCCTCAAGAGCATCGAAATTCGTAAAGACTTAACTGACCAATGGAAATTGCATAATGTTCAAGAGGGAATACAATATGCCACACTAACCGACATTATCTATCAGGCTTGGGCAGGGAAAACAGCCAAACAATACAAGCAACTCAAAGGACTAAAGAAAGAGAACCTTCGCGATAATATGACCAACGAGGAACTAGTCCTGAATATGCTTGCCGAACTTTCAACCACCAGCATCACCAAGGCAAAAGACCCTCAGACCCTCGAAGACAACATGCAGTGTGCTGCCGAAGGTGGCAATGTCGCCCGTGTTGCCCGCAAAGAGCTTGAGGCAAAGACAGGCAAATCCGTAGTTTCTCCATTAAGTGCGAAACGTTTCTTTGAGGGGCAGAAACCTAAAGAGATTGATAAGGATGATAGTATGTAAACAATAATTAACAATCAAATAGATTCAAGTTTCGCATATAATTAACAAGCTCTGAATGAGCGAAATATTATAGCCCATAGGCATAAGCCCTGGGTGACATTGTAACACAAACCCACATTTATGTTTGATGCCGTTAGGCATCAGATAAGATAGCCAGCCATTCCTATGGCTGGTAAACGCATCATTCAATAAGGTATTCGAGTGGTCTTTGAGACCTCGAAAAGACCATCCCGCTAATTTATATAGGCAAATATTGCATTGCAAATCAGACATTCATACTTTGTGGTTCAAATAAGTGACGAAAACAGGAGATAAACGAAAAGGACTCTTTGTAACGCCGGTTTTAATCATGTCGAATTCGACATAATTAAAAATAAAAAAGGATTGAATATTGAGGTCTATAGGTCATAGCCTGCAAAATGACCTATAGACCCAAATTTTTTTAACATAAATACCTTTGCTGAGTGGAATAAAATTCGTATATTTGCAGCGGAAAAACTGTGGACAAAAAAATAGCTCCACGTATGAGCGCAGAGCTTAGAAATCTTCGGCTTATAGCCTTGTTGTGAAAAGTCTTTTTCACTTGTATCTTGCGGCTGCAAAGGTACGACAAAAATCTGAATTGACAAAACAAAAATCGAAATATTTTTACTATGGAAGGAAAAGTTTTAGGTATTGACTTGGGAACCAATTCTATAGGTCTTTGTGTTAGGGATAAATCAAAGTCTGGAAATGTGGCGGATCAGTTGGATTTCTTCACCTCTGTAATCTTTGAATCTGGTGTGGGTACTGACAAGACTGGCGAATTTTCGCGTGCAGCCGAGCGTACTTCTCATCGCAGTTCCCGGCGACTTAATCAAGCCAGACGTTACAGAATATGGCGGACTCTTGAGGTCTTGATTAAATATGGCTACTGTCCTTTGACCATTGATGAGCTTGACAGTTGGAGGCATTATGACAAAAACAAAGCAGTCAAACGTCAGTATCCTATCGAAAACGACAAATTCGAGCAGTGGGTAAGGCTTGACTTCAATTTTGACGGCATTCCCGACTACTCTTCACCATATCAGTTGAGGGCTGAACTTGCCCAAACAAAACTTGACCTTTCGCAGCAGATTAACCGCTACAAACTTGGTCGTGCTCTTTATCATATAGCGCAGAGACGTGGCTTCAAAAGCAGTAAGGGTGAGACTTTGAACGATATGGAAAAAGAGGCTACCGAAAAGAATGCTGAGGTTCAGGAGGTCGAAATATCTGAAGCCTTGAAGAAATCTGAACAGAAAAAAAGTTCAGGCTTAATCAAATACATGGAAGAAAACGGATGCAAAACCGCAGGTGCTGCTTTCGCCATGATGGAACATAATGGAATTAGGGTAAGGGGTAATGGTGAGTTTCAGGCTGTTCGTGACCTTTATGAGAAAGAGGTGCGTATCATATTCGAACTTCAGGGCATAGACGTTGACAAGGATTTTGGCTTGGAGATTCTCAGCCGTAAACGCAATGAAGGTTCCATCTTCTTCAAACGTCCTTTGCGTTCTCAGAAAGGAACTGTCGGCAAATGCACTCTTGAACCATCCAAGAGCCGTTGCCCTATCAGCCGTCCTGAGTTTGAGGAGTTTAGGGCTTGGGCTTTGATTAACAACATTAAATACCGTCTTGACGAAAACGAGGATTTTCGTCCTCTTGACTTGCAGGTCAAGCGGGAACTGTTCGACGGCATTTTCACCAGGGCAAAAAGGACATTCAAGTTCTCTGACATCGAAAAATTCCTCATCAACCATTTCAGCTACACTGGCAAAGTCCTTTATCTTAACTACAAAAACAACACAACCGTATCTGGTTGTCCCGTAATCAATAGACTGAAGCAGTTGTTGGGTGATGACTGGAAAAATGCCACACTCAGCGGTCATTCCTCAAGGGAAAAAGACAAGGTGAAACTATATAATTATGATGAACTTTGGCATGTTTGTTTTGCGGCTGATGATGCCGAGGACATCATGGATTTCTGCGCTGAGCATCTTGACGACGACAAATCCACCGTCATGGTTAAACTTTGGTCTGCGATAAGTGACGGCTATGCCAACCTTTCGCTCAAAGCCATCAACAACATCAATAGGCTTCTCTTTGAAGGTCTCATATATTCTGATGCTGTCCTTTGGGCTAAGGTTGCTGATATTATCGGTATTGCTAATTGGGAGAGAAACAAAGACACCATGCTTGACGCATACGATGTGCTCAAAGAAAATGTGGCATTCGAAAACACTTGCAGCCGCATTGCCAACAATGTCATCACATACTATAGGATGTTGCCTGACGAGAAGAAATTCGCTATCAACGACACTTCATATACAATAGACGATGACGACCGCAAAGACGTGAGGAAGTTCAGCGAGGATATGTTTTCACCGAAAGTCTGGCGAGATAAATCTGCCGGGGAAAAACAAAAAATGCTTGATCGTGTCGCCGTCTTGTATCAGGGTTTCTTTGCTGACTCTGAACGCAAAATGGTCAAGGTTCCTAAACTGACAGATGCCATTGCTGACTTCATCACAGAACAGTTCGGAAATATGATTTCTGACAATTACAAAGGCATAGACCTCTCCACTGTCTTATATCATCCTTCAGCCATTGACATCTACCCTAAGGCAAAGGAAAGGACTTTACGGCACAATGGCAATCTCCTGTCTCTCCGTTTGTTGAACTCTCCTGCCACCAATGTCTTCCGCAATCCTATGGTTATGCGTGTGCTTCATCAACTCCGCCGACAGATTAACGACCTTCTGATTGAAGGAATAATAGACGAAGACACAAGGGTTGTCGTCGAGACTGCACGTGAATTTAACGATGCGAATGTCCGTGCTGCTATTGAGAAATATCAGCGAATCAAAGAAGACGAGAATGCCAAGTTCCGCAAAAGACTTGAGGAACTTAATCAAGTGGTCAATGATGATAAGATTCAAAAAACAAGACTCCTTTTTGACCAGTCTTTGTTGTGCGATGATTGTGAAAATCTTACAGCCTTGACTGTCAAGAGTGACAAACGTAAATTCAAGGACTCTCAGTTCAAGGTTGATATGACCAAATACGAACTCTGGCTTGAGCAGAATTGTCGCAGCATATACACTGGTGATTTTATTCCTCTCAGTAAACTTTTCGAAGACTCGCAATATGACATTGAGCATACCATACCTCGTAGCATCTGTTTTGACGACTCCTTGACCAACAAGACCATTTGCGAGGCATCCTACAACCGTAATGTCAAGAAAAATATGATGCCTACACAATTGCCTGAATACGAAAAGGTATTGAGAAACATTCAGCCTTGGATTAAACGTCGTGACGACATTCGTGAACTTGTCAGTTTCTGGAAAGGCGAGGCAAAAAAAGCATCCACATCTGAGCGCAAAAACCAGTGTATTGTACAGCGTCATCTTTGGGAGATGGAACTTGAATATTGGACAAAGAAAGTTGCAAACTTCACCAAGGAACGTGACAATGTCGGTGATGGTTTTCGCAACAGCCAGTTGGTTGACACTCGTATCATCACCAAATATGCTATGCACTTTCTCAAAAGCGTTTTCAACCGTGTTGACGTTCAGCGTGGTGACATGACTGCCAGTTTCCGCAAGGCATTCGGCATTCAGGAAATATACGAAAAGAAAAGCCGTGACCGTCACTCTCACCATGCCATCGATGCTGCTATGCTGACCCTGATACCTACTAATCAGCAGCGTGACCGTATTCTTGAATTGTTCTATATGATTGAAGAGAAAGAACGGTTTGGTCATAACTGTGATGAATTGAAAAAAGAGCTCGAAATGCTCAAAGCACGCAACAACATAAAAAATGTTTCTCAGGTCAATTCGTTTATTGAGGAGAACATCCTCATTCGTCACACCTCACGTGATCAGACATTGCAGCCTGCACGCAAAAGAATCAGGGCTCGTGGCAAAATCAAACACTTCGATAACGGCAAAGTCAGATTTGCCACTGGCGACTGCATTCGTGGACAATTGCACAACGAGACCTACTATGGGGCAATCAAGTTCCCTGTGGCGGACAAAGATGGTTATCCATTGGTCGAGGATGGACATTATGTGTATGAAAAAACTGAGGATGGCAGAGACGCTATAGTGATGGTTACAAGAGTCCCTGTTACAAGTTTCAAGAGCGTGAAAGACATTGATAAGATAATTGATGTTACGGTTAGAATGACTGTCAGGAATGTCGTTAATGAGCGAATGGCAGAAGGCAAAAGTCTTGCGGTTGCTTTGTCAGAGCCTATATATCTCCGTGATTCTGACAACAATGAAATCAAGGAGGATGTCAATGGGAGACCAATATTGCCTATACGTCATGTCAGATGCCGTGTGGCTGCTGGTCGTGGCTTTATGACCGCTGAGAAAGCATTGACTGTCCGTACTCAGACATATAAATCCAAGTATGAATACAAAAATCAACTATATGCTCAGAACGGAGGAAACTATTTGTGTCTGCTTTATGAAGGTGTGAATAAAGGAAAGGTCGTTAGGACTATGAGGTTTATCAACTATTTTGAAATGGCACAAATGCACCTAAAGAGCAGCAATGAATTGTTCCATGACAAAAATTATTCAAGTAAAGTTGAGAAAAACATTGTCTATTCGTTGAAATATATTCTCAAAACAGGAACAAATGTTTTGATGTATGAGACGTTTCCAGATGAATTGAAAGATTTGAATGAACGTGACTTAAATAAGAGGCTGTTCGTAGTCTATAAGTTTAATAATTCTGGTACAGATTATGTTTTTCTTCAAAATACAATAGAAGCCAGAAGCAATGAGTCTTTGGCAAAAGAAAGACAAAAAGCTGATGGATTCACAGAATACAATGCATCAGATTATATGTATCGTCTAAAATTATCTGCCAATAACTGTAATTTTATAATTGAAGGAATAGACTTTGAAATAACCACTAAAGGCATTGAGTTCAAATGATAAAACGCATCCTTGTTTTTCAGAACCCCTCCTATCTCTCCTTACGCAATTGCCAGTTGGTACTGAAACTGCCAGAGGTCGAGAAGTGCGACAATGTCTCTGAACAATTCAAGAAAGACACTTTCAAAACCATTCCTATCGAGGATATTGGCGTTGTCGTCCTTGACCACAAGCAGATTACAATCACCTCTGCCTTACTCACTGCCTTGCTCCAGAACAATTGCGCCGTCATTACCTGCGACGACCGTCACATGCCCGTCGGTTTGCAGTTGCCTCTTGAGTCTAACACTTTGCAGTCTGAACGCTTCCGCAGTCAGATTGATGCCTCTGAGCCATTGCGCAAGCAGATGTGGCAGCAGACAGTCGCTCAGAAAATCCGCAACCAGTCCGCTGTCCTTGCCTCTGTGGGCGCAATCAACGGAAACATGAAAGAGTGGTCGCAGAATGTCCGTAGTGGCGACACTGACAACCTTGAGGGTAGGGCGGCGGCATACTATTGGAAAAACGTCTTCACCTCTATTGATGGCTTCGTCCGTGGGCAGGACGAGGATGCTCCCAACAACCTCCTTAACTACGGCTATGCGATTATCCGTGCTATTGTCGCTCGTTCTCTCGTGGCTGCTGGTCTTCTGCCTACTTTCGGTATTCATCACCACAACCGTTACAATGCCTACTGTCTCGCTGACGACATTATGGAACCTTATCGACCCTATGTCGATATGAAGGTTGTCGAAATAGTTAATTCTGGCATCAAATATGACGAGTTGACAACCGACATCAAACGTCAGTTCCTGTCACTTTCCACCATTGATGTCCAGATTGATGGTCATATCAGTCCCCTGATGCTCGCTGCACAAATCACGGCAAACTCCGTGAAGAAATGCTTCGAGGGTGTCAGCCGCAAAATACTCTATCCTGAACTATGATTAGTGAACGTTTTAATGCTTACAGAATAATGTGGGTAATGGTATTCTTCGATTTACCGACCGAGACGCGCCATCAGCGTAAGTGCTACACTGATTTCCGTAAGGCTCTGCTCGATGATGGCTTTGATATGTTCCAGTTTTCAATCTATATGCGTCACTGCATGAGTGCTGAGAGTGCCGATGTCCACAGAAACAGGGTAAAGTCCTTCCTGCCCGAGGAGGGCAAAGTCGGTATATTGCGTATTACCGACAAACAATTCTCCGAAATGGAGATTTTCGATTGTTGCAAAAAGAAGACTCTCGAAAAACCGGTACAGCAATTGGAACTGTTTTAGAAACGTTTTTATGTAAGTATAAACAAAAAATGCAGCCATTTCTGGCTGCATTTTTATTTCCCAAAACAAAGGATAAACTGCTATGCCCTAACAATATACATAAGATGTATTGTTTGTTTTGGGCTCAAGATACAAATTTCAAAGCAATTCACAACCTTGAGGAGTGCGGTGCGGGTCGGTCTATCATTGTTTGTTTTGGGCTCAAGATACAAATTTCAAAGCAATTCACAACCCCAGCATATTACCTGCATAAGTCTCAAAATTGTTTGTTTTGGGCTCAAGATACAAATTTCAAAGCAATTCACAACCAAATAAATGACATAGTCAATAGCCGATGATTGTTTGTTTTGGGCTCAAGATACAAATTTCAAAGCAATTCACAACGCAAGACCGCCTTCCTTGCTCGGATTGTCGATTGTTTGTTTTGGGCTCAAGATACAAATTTCAAAGCAATTCACAACACAGCAATTTGCGCACTCCTCGCTGTCGCTATTGTTTGTTTTGGGCTCAAGATACAAATTTCAAAGCAATTCACAACAGCAGGACGAATCCAAAGACCTCAAGTCTTATTGTTTGTTTTGGGCTCAAGATACAAATTTCAAAGCAATTCACAACAATCAGGCTCAAATTCCATTGATTAACAATATTGTTTGTTTTGGGCTCAAGATACAAATTTCAAAGCAATTCACAACTCGAGATAGAAAAAAAGTATTACGAAGATGATTGTTTGTTTTGGGCTCAAGATACAAATTTCAAAGCAATTCACAACTCTTCTTCTAACACCTTTATTCAAAGTCAATTGTTTGTTTTGGGCTCAAGATACAAATTTCAAAGCAATTCACAACTGCCAATCTTCACCTTTGAAGAGATTAGCGATTGTTTGTTTTGGGCTCAAGATACAAATTTCAAAGCAATTCACAACATTCAACTGTTCCTGGGTAATATCAGGGCGATTGTTTGTTTTGGGCTCAAGATACAAATTTCAAAGCAATTCACAACCCACAGGCAACGTACTTCACTATGACGAAATTGTTTGTTTTGGGCTCAAGATACAAATTTCAAAGCAATTCACAACAACTTCAACAGCCTCTGGGCAGGCAAGCTGATTGTTTGTTTTGGGCTCAAGATACAAATTTCAAAGCAATTCACAACACTGAAAATATGACATGCTGCACTTGTGGAATTGTTTGTTTTGGGCTCAAGATACAAATTTCAAAGCAATTCACAACATATGGTGGGGACACCGCTTTTGCGTTTTATTGTTTGTTTTGGGCTCAAGATACAAATTTCAAAGCAATTCACAACAGTATATTTGCATAGTCAAAAGAGAGGGAATTGTTTGTTTTGGGCTCAAGATACAAATTTCAAAGCAATTCACAACTACGACATACGCAAAGATGACATAACCGAGATTGTTTGTTTTGGGCTCAAGATACAAATTTCAAAGCAATTCACAACAGATTTCCGAAAGATTTTTCGTACTTATTATTGTTTGTTTTGGGCTCAAGATACAAATTTCAAAGCAATTCACAACCGAAGCGGAATTGAATTTGGCTGACAGTGAATTGTTTGTTTTGGGCTCAAGATACAAATTTCAAAGCAATTCACAACTGTGACGCAGTCACCCCGCTAAGTGCATAATTGTTTGTTTTGGGCTCAAGATACAAATTTCAAAGCAATTCACAACAGACAGAGATCGAAGAACTCCAGAAGATGCATTGTTTGTTTTGGGCTCAAGATACAAATTTCAAAGCAATTCACAACCGTTGGCGGCATGCTGTTGCGCCCTCACCATTGTTTGTTTTGGGCTCAAGATACAAATTTCAAAGCAATTCACAACATGGTCTGAACTCCCATTGTTGTCCAGTAAATTGTTTGTTTTGGGCTCAAGATACAAATTTCAAAGCAATTCACAACCGGCTCAATACGGCTCTGTAGTCAGCGATTATTGTTTGTTTTGGGCTCAAGATACAAATTTCAAAGCAATTCACAACCATGAGCAGGAGAAACGCCTGGCTATGACAATTGTTTGTTTTGGGCTCAAGATACAAATTTCAAAGCAATTCACAACGCTCCTGAGTTCTGAGCCGTTGGGAAATTAATTGTTTGTTTTGGGCTCAAGATACAAATTTCAAAGCAATTCACAACCGTGAACTGTTTGCGGGCTTTTTCGAGTTTATTGTTTGTTTTGGGCTCAAGATACAAATTTCAAAGCAATTCACAACCATGAAGGTAGTTTATCGACTTGCTCGACGATTGTTTGTTTTGGGCTCAAGATACAAATTTCAAAGCAATTCACAACATGGCTTTGTTCGTGGTATGTTGCCGAACTATTGTTTGTTTTGGGCTCAAGATACAAATTTCAAAGCAATTCACAACTTACCCATCAGAAGAGACTGCACTCGCTGATTGTTTGTTTTGGGCTCAAGATACAAATTTCAAAGCAATTCACAACTTGCAAAAGGCTGCTTTGTCGTCTGCTATGATTGTTTGTTTTGGGCTCAAGATACAAATTTCAAAGCAATTCACAACGCAGAACAATTGGCAGCCATTGAACTTGCATTGTTTGTTTTGGGCTCAAGATACAAATTTCAAAGCAATTCACAACTATCCGTGCGGCTGCTCTTGAAGAGCCTGATTGTTTGTTTTGGGCTCAAGATACAAATTTCAAAGCAATTCACAACGGAGACTCTATTACCGTCCAAATCGTCATCATTGTTTGTTTTGGGCTCAAGATACAAATTTCAAAGCAATTCACAACACATAGTATGAATTAAAGTTATCTTTCAAATTGTTTGTTTTGGGCTCAAGATACAAATTTCAAAGCAATTCACAACTCTTTTCTACTGTTCAACAGAATGAGTATGATTGTTTGTTTTGGGCTCAAGATACAAATTTCAAAGCAATTCACAACTCTTTTCT
>JAKSNS010000014.1 GCA_024399545.1 Paludibacteraceae bacterium | reverse complement strand
TTTGACCTATAGAGACAAAGTACGTTTTTTTATCCTGCAAAATGACCTATACACCGATTTTTCAGAGCTTGTATGTAGTGATAACGCTATCCACACGAAACGTTATAGAGCCACTTTTACAATCCTCTACTGACCTTGGTTGGCTGTCAGAGCAATTTGTAATCGCCGGTAGGAAGAAGCGTGAAGTGGTCGGATGAGAAGGATTCAATGAATTTGTCGGACAGAACGATGTTCTGCGGGGTGTCGGACAGAATGCCGTGGCAGGGTGTTAGAAACCAGATGTAGTGGGCGGTCTGTAGGGCAAGGTTGATTTCGTGGGTTGAGATGATGATTGTCTTGCCGTTTTGTTCGGCAAGCCTTTTCAGCAACAGCATAACCTCTATACGGTTGGGGAGGTCGAGGTGCGACGTGGGTTCGTCGAGGAGAATCAGCGGTGTGTCCTGGGCAAGGGCACGTGCTATTGACGCTCGTTGACGCTCGCCGTCAGAGAGTTCGTTGACGGGATTGTGGAGTTTGTGGAGAAGGTTGACCTGACGGCATGAGTCTTTGATGACCTTGTCGTCAGTGTGCGAAATCCTGTTTGTCCATGTGGTATATGGTATTCTGCCCATGCTGATTAGGTCATAGACAGTCATGTGCTGCGATGTTATGGTGTCAGTTAGTACGACAGAGACTGATTTTGCACGTTCTGAAGAGGGGAGAGTGTTGATTGGTCTGCCATCAAACATAACGTCACCTGCAAGCGAGGGCTGCAACGACGCAATGGTCCTGAGCAGTGTGGATTTGCCTGTGCCGTTGGTGCCAAGCAGGGCAATCATCTGCGACGGCTCGGCGGACAGATTCAAATCTGACTGGATTGTCTTCCGGTCGTAACCAATTGCGAGATTGTGCGTTGTGAGAACCATTAGTTGCGGTTTTTGAGGATAATCCAAATTATTATTGGTGCGCCAACGATAGAAGATATCGCATTGATTGGCAGGATGGTGCCATTCGCAGGTAGTTGCGAGCAAATGTCGCAGACAAGCAATAAAGAAGCCCCAACCAAAATTGACGCTGGGATAGTGATATTGTGGTTATTGGTACGAAGCATCATACGCACCAGATGAGGTACGGCAATACCTATGAAGGCAATCGGACCTGTGAAGGCGGTGGTCGCACCTGCCAGCAGGGCTATCGTTATGATAATCAGAATACGGACAATGCGTATGTTAATACCCAATGAGTGTGCGTAATTCTCGCCAAGAAGTAGCGCATTAAGCGGTTTCTGTATAGAGAAGGCAATGGCCAAGCCTATAATGGTAAGTGGCAACATTACTTGCATATACGTCCAAGTGACAGAAGACAGAGAACCGAAAGTCCAGATAACGAAGAGTTTAAGCGAATCAGGGTCGGCGTAATTCTGGAGGATGGTGACAATTGAACCAGCAATTTGACCAAACATAATACCAATGATTAGCAATGTCGTCGGTTGCGTTGTCCTGTATGAGACCATCAGGACTATGAGGAGAATCGCCAATGCACCTATTATGGCGGAAACGACTATGCCCCAACCGCTTGTGATAATAAATGAGGGTAGTATTGGTGACGCAAGCATGAACAATGCCACACCGAGCGAAGCTCCTGACGAGACACCTAACACATACGGACCCGCCAGGGGATTCTGGAAATGCGTCTGCATTATTAGTCCAGCCACCGAAATTGCAGCCCCTGTTAGTACCGCTGTCAACGCCTTGGGCAGACGGTAACTGAAGATAATGTTATGATACATAGGGTCGGACAACTGCGCAATAGGTATGCTCACCGAGCCAAAGACAATATCCGTGGCAAACAAAAGCAACGTCAGAAACGAAAAAAACGTGAGAATAATATCGTTACGATGAGCAGCCATTTTTATTCGCACTTGTTTATATATGTTGGGACGTAATCAGGCATCAAAGAAGGATATAGAGCCCAAATTATATCGTTTAGGATAATGTCGGGGTGGGCTATACCAGACTCCCAAAAATCATTCGCCCCTGATGCGTTCACACGTTGTTTGAATGCAAAGACGTTACCAGTTTTGACTGGGCGGAAAAGCGCATGACGTTCGTCCATTTGGACAAGAGCCTCAATGGACGAGACAGGGGCGTTGAGCCATACGTCACAATCGGCGAAATCAGTCAGCACCTGCTCGAAATTTAGTGGCAACGAACCTGTCGTGGTGTCGTTTTCATAAAGATAGTAGGCGTGTGCGTCTTTGAGAAGGTTACACATATATGACTTTCCTCCAGGCATATACCATGTACCACGGTAGTTGTTGCCTACCATAACCGATTTGCGTGAAGTAATGTTTTCAAGTATGGCTAAGGATGTCTGGTATGAAGAATCTATAATATTGAATATCGAGTCAGCCATAGAAGATTTCCCATAGAATGCGGCTATGAACTTTATCCATTCGGTACGTGCGAGGATTGTTGACTCTGTCCATTCATTGTCGTATATTGTGACTATGCCCGTGGATGGGTCAATTGCTTTTGAAATTGAGTTTTCGTTGTAGAAAGTGCCTAAAACGGCGTCAGGGGCGAGCATAATCAAACGTTCTTTGTTAATGTTGAATGCATCGCCGAGATCAGTTATTTTACCTGTTTTGAAAAGCGAGTCTATTGTATGGTTGTAAACGAGTTTTGGTGAGCAAATGCCTTTGATTGAGCCACATTCGCCAAGCAGCGAGAGAAATTCGTATTGCGTGACAGAGGTAGAGGCTACGTTGTGGAGTGGAATCTTAATGCGAATGCCATCTTCCGGTGTGACTACCGTGTCTGATTGGACAAGGTAATATTTTGCTGCTACTTGTCCTTTTTTCCATGGGTTGAGTATTTGGATTTCGGTAAAGTCGTCGTGCTGGTAAATGTCAAAACCTTGCGCATACTTAGGCTGCAAGTGTGTTGCGTCGGAGTGAGAAGTATAATTGCTGCTGCCATCCGAAAAGCAAGATGACAGCAGCAATATAATTAGAATATAAGTGGTTAAGCGTTTCACTTAAGAGAATCAAGAGCGTTTATTACTTTATAAACAATATGGGTTGGCAATCCCATGACATTGAAGAAGGAGCCTTCCACACGGTCGATGGCTACGTAACCGAACCACTCCTGGATACCGTATGCACCTGCCTTGTCGTAAGGCTTGTAGGTGTCAACATAGTATTCAATGTCCTTCTGCGAGATTTTCGCTACGTGGACAATGGATTTGTCACTGAAAGCGATTTTTTTCTGTTGTTGCTTGAAACAGATACCGGTAACAACCGTGTGCGTACGTCCTTGGAGCATTTTCAGCATTTTGATTGCCTCATCGCGGTCAGCGGGTTTACCTAAGATTTTACCATCGACAATTACAACTGTGTCAGCTGTAAGAAGTGTGTCCCCATCAGCTAAATCATCGAAAGCGTCGGCTTTAAGTTGAGCGATGTACATTGGTACTTCTTCTGGTTGTAATGTTTCAGGGTAGGTTTCGTCCGTATCAATGGTGCGGACTGAGAATTTAATGTCGAGACCCTCAAGGAGAGCCTTACGACGTGGCGATTTTGATCCTAATATAAACATTATTGTAGTGAATAGTAATATACGAGAGGGTAGAGTCCTGCCAAAAGTATTATCAGGTAGTTTACGTGTACTGCATTGTTGATTGCCTTGCTGTTCCTTGACCAAATGAAATAGAGAAGAAAAGCGGCAGGCAATACTATTGCTATTAATGCGTATCTAATTGACAAAGAGGAATGTGTACCTATTTTATATGTAGAGAAGACGGCTATGCCGCATGCTATAACTGTCATTACTGTAGCTATTATGCGTGATGCAGTGATGCCGAATACGACTGGCATAGTGTGGCATTCCATCTCGCGGTCGCCATATTCGTCTCGTATGTCTTTTATGATTTCCAACGACATTACGGCAAAGAACGTGAATAACGCCATTGCACCGCAAAACGTATATAGCGAAGGGACTATAGGTAGTTCGAGGATTAGTTTTGTATAGTCAAGCACCAACTGCTCTTTGGCTGCAAAGGCAGGGATAAGAGGAACAAGTCCAGCCATCAGTGCCACTACGACGTTACCAACGATGGGCATCCTTTTGTATGACGAAGAATAGAACCAAAGCAAACCTGCTACGATGATGAATATGAAGGCAAGCGTGAAACTTTTCAGCATTACTGAGGCAACGACACCGATAGCGACACCAGAGATGGTAAGAATCTGGTAAATCTGCATGGCGTTTTTCTTGGATATGCTGTTTGAAACTATTATTTTGTCTGGTCGGTTCAATCGGTCAATTTTTATGTCAAAATAGTCGTTGATTACGAATCCTCCTGCTGCAATCAAAGCCGTAGCCGCAACCAGCGATGCCACTATCCAATAAGGCAACATCAATATGAAACCATATTGCGCAGTTGTCGGAATCACAGCTGCGAAATATATAAATGCCTGTATAACAGCAATGCTTAATAGATCGAAAATGCGGATAAGTTTGAGATAGTCTTTCATATCAGTGCATTATTTTGAAAAGTGTTTCACGCAATAAATCCCTGCCGGAGACATTGCCTCCGCCAAATCCTTTGAACCGCGCATCGAGGTCACGTATCTGTTCTATGGCATAAAGAGTGCGCCCAGACGAGAATTTTGTGGCAGCTTGCCTTAGTTCGTTGTACCTCATTTGGTTGCATTTGACCAACTGCATGACTGTGTATTGGTTTTTGTCTGGCGATGAGTGGTAAATCATAAGGTCGGCGAAGAAACGGAATAGCAAAACAGTCGTCTGTGCAATGCTGCTTGCTTTTGGGTTGCTGGCGAAATAATCTATTATCCTATGGACTTTCAGCGTGTTACCTTTTATTATGGCGGAAATAAGTTCGAAGTTGTTATACTCTTTGGATATGCCTATGTTGCGTTCTATTAGGTCAGGGGTTATGTCTCGTGTCCCCTGTTTCTCCATGATAATCCCCAATTTGTCAATCTCGTTGACAATCTTTCCGAGGTTGCTGCCGAGGAACTCTGCAAGCAGTTCGGCAGAACGAGCGTCAATCGAATACCCCTTTGACCCAACGGTGTTTATAATCCAGTCTGGCAACTGGTAGTCACGGAGTTTTTGGCTTTGGAAAATCACTCCTTTGTCCGCTATGCTCTTTATTATTTTCAGTCGGCTGTCTATGGTCTCTTTCCTATAACAGAGGATGATGACGGATTGTGGGTTTGGGTTTTTCAGGTAATCCACAAGCGGGTCCCAGTTGGCTTTCTCAATGCTTTGTGCCTCTTTTACTATTGTTACTTTGTAGTCGCCGAATACAGGGAACTCGCTGGCACTCATTACTATATCTGCAACTGTAATATCTTTGCCGTAAAGAACCGACAGGCTGAACTCACGTTCCTCTTCCTCCGTGAGTACGTTGTTCTCGAAATAGTCGGACAGCAAGTCTATGTAGTACGTTTCGTCACCATACAGCATATATATGGGGCGTAACTGGCGAGAGTCAATCTCTTGGATGATAGATTGGTATGTAACCGCTTGTTTAGCCATAGTTCAGTTTGTCCGAAAATATGTATCGTTTGTTCTCATTATCTACCTGACACAGGAAATGCGTATAACCGTTGCTAACAATAAGGTACGGCACGTTTAATCTTAGGTTATAGATCGCTATCTGGTCGAAAACCTTTTGTGTTATAGCGACTGTCGGTTGTTTGTATTCGGCGATAGCGAGGGGCATTGCCTTTTCATCATATATTATTGTGTCGCAGCGTTTTTTGAGTCCGTTGAATGTAATCTGTGCCTCATTGGCGAAACGTGAAAGTGGAATGTCCAAACGCTCTGAAATATAGAGCGTCATGTTTTGGCGCACCCACTCTTCTGGGGTCAACGCAACCCAAATGCGGCGTATAGGGTCGAAGATTTCCTGTTTTACTCTGTTGAGGCGCACCCTTATTTTGTTGCCATAGTCAGGCAGGTTTAGGTGCGGCATCCTTATCTCGCTCATTGGCTGATTGGTTTTGCCGTGGTGTAGAACTCTTTTAGGTAGAATGGCTCATAATAGGCCACATCCTCGAACTTGCCGTTTGTTACAGCCTCTTTGGCAAGAAATAGCATATCTGTGTCTGCAATAGGTGTCACGTCACCGACTATATGTACGTTTTCTCCACATACCACACCTTCGCATTTTGCGGCACCAGAACCACATATATACAAAGGAGTTTCGGTCGTGCCAACAAAATAATCTGGAGTGACGATTTTTGCTTCTGCGTCACCACATGGCTTGCCGTCAAAACCGAAAGCCTGTGTATAGACTTCCATACGGCGAGCGTCAATCATCGGATGTATTAAAGATGACTTTCCAACCTCTGGGTGTTCATTGATAAACCTTAGCGCAATGAGTCGTAGGGTACTGACCTGCACCAGTTTCGCTCCTGTGGTGTAGCACAAACCTTTTGCTGTCGAAACCCCTATACGAAGACCCGTGTATGAGCCAGGTCCACCGCTGACTGCCACGACATCTATGCTTGCTCCTCGTTTACGTGTCTCGGCCAAGGCCTGCTCAACGTAACGTGGAAGTAGGGTGGCGTGCTGCATGGGTTCGTCGTTGCGGTACGAACAAATAATCTCGCTGTTTAATGCCAAAGCCACGCTACATATTGAGGCAGAGGTTTCTATCAGTAGATAATTCATCGCTTTTCGGATTGCGTTACTTTGGCTGCAAAGTTACGAATAATATTTGACAAAAGTTCTTTTTGGAAATATTATTTTCCTTGAAAATAAATGCCGAAATGTTTGGCGGTGTCGAATAAAAACAGTAAATTTGCACCGTCAAACTGAAACTATTGTCGCCTATTGATTTTAAGTTACTCATTAAATGCGATTCCCGATGGTTGAATGTTGGGAATCCGAAAATCTGAAACAATGAGAAACATGGCTGAATTGCCTGATGAACAGTTGATTGGTTTGTTCGTCGAAGGTGACAATAGGGCGTTCGAGGTTATTTATGCCCGCTATAATGAGTGTGTCTATTCGTATGTGTTGTCATTGGTTAAAGATACGGATTTGGCGGATGATTTCATGCAGGACACATATATTAAAGTCATGTACAATCTGAAACATGGGCGTTATTCTCATTTGGGTAAGTTGTCTGGTTGGATGATGAGTGTGGCGCATAACGTGGTTTTCGACTATTTCAGGTCGTTGCAGGCTCAGGTTCCATGCTCTCGGATTGACGATGAGGCTCTGCTGTATAGGAGCGAGGCGATAATAGATGACTCGTATATTGAGGACAATGAGCGTGAAGAGCGGTTCATATCCCTCGAAAAGGCTGTCGCAAGGCTATCCGATGAACAACGTGAGGTCATCAGCCTGCACTTTTTCAACGGCAAGAGTTTCAAGGACATAGCCTCGCATAAGAATATATCTATCAATACCGCTTTGGGACGTATGCACTATGCGGTGCTGAATCTCAGGAAAACACTCGGAAAAGTGGCGATGATGTGAATGATGTCTAAGTCAGCTGCTTGGTTTGTGGTTGGCTTTTTTTTGATTTGTAATAGAACCACCTTGAAACAAAACAAATTATTCGATAAGGCAGTTTCATAAGTGCGATGTATATATGATGAGAAAAATAACTATTATTTTTGCTTTGGTTGCAATGTTGTTTGCTTTCTCGGGTTGTGGCAAAAACAAAGGCACTAATCCAGGGACAGATCCTGAGGAGTTAGGGAACGATTTCGCAGGAATTTATGAACTCTCAGTAGATTACGATGTCTATGTTGACGGTGAGTTAACCGAAGAATCAAACTCTATGTCCGGAATACTGAAAATCATGCCATCCAGCCGTACAACCGTCGTTGTTGAGGGCATTATGCAATTCAATGGTAGCGAAACCATGCTTTACGAGACAACAGGCACAATTGGCAACGACAACGTACTGCGCCTTAACCCAAGCACATACGATCAAGACACTGTACCGATTAGCGTATTTTACAATGACATAGAATATGCCTAGCCGCTTGTGTTCCGTACTTCCATGCGGATCAATGTGTCAGGTTATCAGTTGGAGTATAAGATGTTGAATATAGCGTCTATTCATAAATGAGTTCTATAAACTCATATAATTAATCACATAGAACAGAATGAAAAAAGCTTTCGTTTTCCCTGGTCAGGGAGCGCAGTTCTCCGGTATGGGGAAGGATTTATATGATGCCGACCCACAGGCACGCCAAATGTTTGACTCCGCCAACGAAATCCTCGGTTTCCGCATCACGGACATTATGTTCGAGGGCACCGACGAGGAGCTTCGTCAAACCAAAGTTACCCAACCCGCCGTTTTCCTCCATTCGGTAATATCTTGCCTCACAACACGTGGCGAACTTCGCCCTGATATGGTGGCTGGTCATTCACTTGGCGAGTTTTCCGCCCTTGTAGTCGCAGGTGCTGTCTCTTTCGAGGATGGACTTCGTCTTGTGCTGAAGCGCGCAATGGCTATGCAGAAGTGCTGTGAGAAGAATCCTTCGACAATGGCTGCTGTCCTTGGACTGGCTGACGAGGTTGCCGAGGAGGTCTGCCGTGGCATCAGCGGCATTGTCGTTCCTGCCAATTACAATTGTCCCGGTCAGTTGGTCATCTCCGGCACCAACGAGGCTATCGACGAGGCTTGCGTCAAGATGAAGGAGGCTGGCGCAAAACGTGCTCTGAAACTTGCCGTGGGTGGTGCGTTTCATTCGCCGCTGATGGAGGATGCCCGTGTCGAATTGGCTGCTGCCATCGAGGCTACCACCTACCACAATCCCGCTTGCCCTGTATATCAGAATGTTGATGCTCTTCCTCACTCTGTCGCAGATGAGATTAAGGCCAACTCCATCGCTCAGCTTACTTCTCCTGTCCGTTGGACTGCCTCTGTGCAGAATATGATTGCCGACGGTGCTACACATTTCTATGAGTACGGACCTGGCGAGGTGCTGCGTGGACTTATCCGTAAAATCAATAAGGAGGTTACTCTGAACGAGTGATGTGATGAAACCAAGGTACGAAGTTGAAGCTGGCATAAACGACTGCCTGATTATCCGTGACAGTCATAATCAGGATCTTACCTCCCTGACCAAACATGCTCTCGGGTTTCTGGAACAGCAGTCCGCCAACCAGAATATGCACCGTACCTTGATAGTCTCCGACATTGACGGTAACGATTTGGTTTGCGAGATGTTCTATGTCAACATCCAGCAGGTCATCCGCACCAACACCGTTGACCGTATTGTTTTCCTCGGTCCTGACCTTCACGCGAATGCCGATATGTTCGACATCGGGGATAAACTTTTTTTCGACACTGCCGGGGCTCTTCTGACAAGCGGCTTTATCGAAACCCTTCACCATGAGGCTATCCTCGTGAAGATTGCGCAGGAGTATGAGCCTGAGCGCATTCTGAACCACATCAGGCAACTCGCTCATGACACTGTGCTTGAAATCAATTTCGACGCTCTTTTCCATAACATTGACCATTTCCGCAGCAAGATTTCCAAGGATACTCTGCTGATGTGTATGATGAAGGCGTCTGCGTATGGTTCAGGCTCTATCGAGGTGTCGCAGGCTTTACAGCATTATGGCGTTGATTATATCGCGGTTGCGTTCACAAACGAGGGTGTCGAGATCCGTCAGGCTGGCATCAAGATTCCTATCCTTGTGCTTGACCCTATGCTTCCTGCCCTGCCTCACATGTTCAAGTACAACCTTGAGCCGGAGGTCTGTTCGTTCCAGTTCCTCACCACAGTCATTGATGAGGCGAAACGCCGTGGACTGAGGGATTACCCGATACATATCAAACTCGATACGGGTATGCACCGTGCGGGGTTTGTCGCTGACGACCTCGACCTTTTGGTTAATATCATCAAGAGCCAGAATGCTGTGAAAATCAAATCGGTTTTCTCCCATCTTGCTGCCGCTGACGAGTTTAACCCCGACTTTGAACGGTTCACTCTTTCGCAAATATCACTTTTCGATCGCCTTTCGGCACAACTTCAGTCGTCTTTCGGTCACAAGATTCTGCGGCATATACTCAACACCGCGGGAATTGAGCGGTTCTCTGAGCATCAGTTTGATATGGTGCGTCTCGGCATTGGTTTGTGGGGGCATAATTGCTGCAACACCGATATGCTGCGCAATGTGTGTTCGTTGCAGACCCGCATCATGCAACTCAAGATGGTTCCTGCCGGCGAGACGGTGGGGTATAGCCGCAAGGGAGTTTGCGAAACTGACAGACTCGTTGCGTTGCTGCCTCTCGGTTATGCCGACGGCATAGACCGCCGTTTGGGCAATGGCAATGGCTCGGTCTATATCAACGGCAAGGAGGTCAAGACGATAGGAAACATCTGTATGGATTTGATGATGATTGACGTGACTGATATGGACGTCAATGTGGGCGACAAGGTCGTCATTTTCGATGACCAGCACTCCATTGCCAATATTGCCAACAAGTTAGGCACCATCCCTTACGAGGTGCTTTCAGGTATCTCGCCGAGGGTGCGCAGGGTCTATTTCCGAAACTGATTTTTCCCGTGGATACATATAAAACCATCGACATAACGGCTGAAGGACTGTACAAGGATAAGGGAAGCAAGTTTCTCTCGTCCGTCCATCATGTCGAGAGTGTCGATGAAGCGATGGCGATTGTCTCCGAATATCGTAGGAGATATTACGACGCAAGGCATGTGTGCTATGCTTATATGCTTGGTGCTGCGCGTGATACGTTCAGGGCTAACGATGACAGCGAGCCTTCTGGCACTGCCGGCAGACCTATCCTCGGTCAGATTAATAGTGCCTGTCTGACTGATGTCCTGGTCATTGTCGTCAGGTATTTCGGCGGTGTGCTGCTTGGTACAAGCGGTTTGATTGTCGCTTACCGTACTGCCGCCGCTGACGCTATCGCCAATGCGCAGGTTGTTGAGCGAATCATTGAGGGCAGGGTAGAGGTGAGGTATGGCTATTCTGAGTTGAGTTATGTCATGCGTGTCGTCAAGGATACTCAGGCACGCATAGTCGGTCAGCAACAATTGGAGGAGTGCCTTCTGGAGGTCTCAATCCGTCAGGATATGGTGGAGAATTTCGTATCCCGTTTCAATGATGTGAAAGGTGTGAACGTAAAGGTTTTGTGACTATGGCAAGGATCTTGGCAATAGATTTCGGCGAGAAACGCACTGGTATTGCGGTTACTGACCCATTGCAAATTATTGCGAATGGGCTGACCACTGTTGATACAAATACCATTCACGCTTTTTTGGATGATTATTTCGCCAAGGAGCAGGTCGAGAAGGTTGTTATCGGCTATCCCAAAACTTTACGCAATGAACCTGCGGTTGTGACGGCTAAGATAGATAAATTTCTTGCGAAGTTCACACAGAAACACCCGGACATTGAGGTTGTCAAACTTGACGAGCGTTTCACAAGCAAGATGGCATTCCAGACTATGATTGACAGCGGCATTGGACGTATGGCACGCCGCAACAAGGCGTTAATCGACCAGATCAGTGCCACCATCATACTACAGTACTACCTTGAATCCACTAAGTACAACATCAGATAATGAACACAAAACTTATAGTTTTCTCAGCACCTTCTGGCTGTGGCAAAAGTACGATAATCTCAGAACTGCGCAAGCGTGGTGTATCTTTCGCTTTTTCTATCTCTGCCACAAGCCGCAAACCCCGTGGCGAGGAGAAGGATGGGGTGGAGTACTATTTTCTTACTCCTGAACAGTTCCGCACCAAGATTGCGGAGAATTGCTTTGTTGAATATGAGGAGGTTTACAAAGACCAGTTCTATGGTACGTTGAAGAGCGAGGTCGAGCGTCTGTTGCGCCAAGGCACGAATGTGCTGTTTGACATTGATGTGAAAGGTGCGCTGAACATCAAGAGGTTCTATGGTGACAAGGCTGTGCTGATTTTCATCATGCCTCCTTCTGTCGAGGAACTCAGCCGCCGTCTGCACAGCCGTGGCACTGAGTCCGAGGAACTGATACAGAAGCGTTTGTCACGTGCCGAGTTCGAGATGAGCTTTTCCCCTCAGTTTGACCATTGTGTCGTCAACGACAACCTTGAGGACGCAGTCTCAAAGGTTTATGACATCATAGCTGAGGCAAATAAATAATATGCGAATACTCCTTTACTTCGGCTCTTTCAACCCCATTCATTACGGACATCTCCGCCTTGCCGAATATGTGCTGAACAACGGGGACATAGATGAGTTATGGTTCGTCCTCTCCCCTCACAATCCTCTGAAAAGCCCTGCGGATTTATGGCCGGAGCAGAGGCGGCTTTCTCTCGTCCGTCAGGCCATAGATGGCAAAAATGGACTTAAAGCCTGCGATGTTGAGTTCTCCCTCCCCAAACCAAACTACACGATTAACACACTGCGTCACCTCTCTGCGCAATATCCTCAGCACACTTTTTCCATCCTTATCGGCGAGGACAATTACAATATCTTCGACCGTTGGCGCGACTGGCAGGATATTATAAAAAATTGGCAAATTTACGTTTATCCAAGAGAGGGAACATCCTCCGACCGTAACCGTTTTCCTCAAATGCAATGGCTTGACCAGGCTCCGCATTTCAACATTTCGTCCACCGAGATTCGTCAGAGACTCTCAAAAGGAGAACCGGTGGACGAACTTACACCCGTCAAAATCTGACAACCCTTGGTTCATCGGTATAACTGTAGAAAGTTGCCACGGCATTCTTCATCCAATACACCGACATGTTCTCGTCATGTTCGTCATAACCCAGTTCCCTGATTTCTGGCATATAGTCTAACAGTGCCTTCTTGGCCTCAACACGGCGGTCGTCAACCAGCTCGCACTCAATCCTTATCCAGCGGCTTTTGTTGTCAAAGGCGCATATCTCAACCTTCGGATTTTCTTTCACCTGCTTGGCGAATGGCTTGAAATAGTTCGACTCAATGTAAAGCCGCCCTTCAAACTCGCAGAGTGAACTGAATGGTCGTACGCGAGGCTGGTCGTTCTCCACAGTCGCAATGTAGTACGTGGAGCATTCCTCAAGGAATTTCATTACTTCTTTCATAATATCATCGTTTTTTTATTCTTCTAAATCTGAAATACTAGGCCTTCCAGAATACCTATTTCTCCTAATAAAACGCAAACTTGCCGCAAAGGTAATGCTTTTTTTCGACAAACCAAACTTTTCCCGTCAAAAAATATCCACATAATTGATATTAACTTCCTTTAGTCAACTACCTCTATAAAAAAAACCTTTACATTATCATTCATACATGCAAACTTATACCCATCTATGTATTACAAAAACGGTAGGGTATATCCAAAATTAATTGAGTTAATTGAGTTAATTGAGACAAATGGCTAATATATCTTAACGCTATCCAGATTGCATCCCTCTTCACTACTTTAACTCCCCACTACGAAGCAGCTACGGACAGTGAATATGATTATCTATTACTTACAATCAAACTATAAAAATGTTCTCATCCTTCCCCACTCGGTTTGTTACGGCGCACAAAAATAAATTACCCATAACGGAGCAGCACCGAAGGATGTACGGACTAAAAAAAATATAATAGCAAAAAAATCACCAAACATTTGGTCATATCAAAAAAAAATCGTAACTTCGCGCTCGTTTTCTGGACAGGGCTAAAAACCTGTCGTAACAACATAATGTCTAACCCATTAATTGAAAAACCAATCAACAAAATGGAAAACAAAGTATTAACACCACAGGAAGATTTTGACTGGGAGTCATACGCTAATGGCGATGCGCAGTCAAATGAAGAAAAACAACAGCAGACCGAACTCTATGCTGGCACCCTTAACCAAGTGAAGGACAAAGAGGTTGTCATGGGTAAGGTTATCTCTATGAACAAGCGCGAGGTTGTCGTTAACATCGGCTTCAAGTCTGACGGCATCATCCCTATGAGCGAGTTCCGTTACAACCCTGACATCAAAGTTGGTGACGAGGTTGAGGTTCTCATCAAGAGCCAGGAAGACAAGAAGGGTCAACTCCTTCTCTCGCACAAGGAGGCTCGCAACAGCCGCTCTTGGGAGCGCGTCAACCAGGCTCTCGAAAACAACGAGATTATCAAAGGTTACATCAAATGCCGTACCAAAGGCGGTATGATTGTTGACGTATTCGGCATCGAGGCGTTCCTCCCTGGTTCTCAGATTGATGTCAAGCCAATTCGCGATTACGATGTATTCGTTGACCAGACTATGGAGTTTAAGGTTGTCAAGATCAACCAGGAGTTCAAGAATGTCGTTGTTTCTCACAAGGCTCTTATTGAGGCTGAAATCGAGCAGCAGAAGCTTGAGATTCTCTCTAAACTTGAGAAGGGTCAGGTTCTTGAAGGTGTTGTCAAGAATATCACTCCTTACGGTGCGTTCGTTGACCTCGGTGGCGTAGATGGTCTCATTCATATCACAGACCTCTCTTGGGGCCGCGTCAACCACCCAGAAGAGATTGTTTCCCTCGACCAGAAAATAAATGTCGTTATCCTTGATTACGACCACGAGAAGAACCGCGTGGCTCTCGGTCTAAAGCAACTCACCCCTCATCCTTGGGATGCCCTCGACGCTAACCTCAAGGTTGGTGACCATATCAAGGGTAAGGTTGTCGTTATGGCTGACTACGGTGCGTTCATCGAGGTTATCCCTGGCGTTGAAGGTCTCATCCATGTTTCCGAAATGTCATGGAGCCAGCACCTCCGCGTCGCTCAGGATTTCCTCAAGGTTGGCGATGAGGTTGAGGCTGTCATCCTAACACTCGACCGCGCAGAGCGCAAGATGTCCCTCGGTATCAAGCAGCTCAAGGCTGATCCTTGGGAGAATATCGATACTAAATACGCAGTTGGCTCGAAGCACACTGCACGTGTTCGCAACTTCACCAATTTCGGCGTTTTCGTTGAAATCGAGGAGGGTATCGACGGTCTTATCCACATCAGCGATCTCAGCTGGACTAAGAAGATTAAACACCCTTCAGAGTTCACCCAGATTGGTGCTGAAATCGAGGTTGTCGTTCTTGATATCGACAAGGAGAACCGTCGTCTCAGCCTTGGTCACAAGCAGCTTGAGGAGAACCCTTGGGACGTTTTCGAGACAGTGTTCACCCCTGACAGCATCCACGAGGGTACTATCATCGAGATGCTTGATAAGGGTGCTGTAGTGGCTCTCCAGTATGGAGTTGAGGGCTTCGCTACTCCTAAACACCTTGTCAAAGAGGACGGCAGTGTTGCCAAGGTTGACGAGAAACTCAGTTTCAAGGTTATCGAGTTCAACAAGGAGTCACGTCGCATTATCCTTTCTCACAGCCGCATACACGAGGACGCTACACGCAAGGCCGCTGGCGAGGCTAAGGAGAAGGCTAAGAAAGAGGCTAAAGTTGAGCAGCAGCAGATTGAGAAGACCACACTTGGTGACATCGATGCTCTCGCTAACCTCAAGAGCGATATGATTGCCGAGGCAAAGGAGAAACTCGATGCTAAAGAGGCAAAGAAAGATTAATGGATTTAATGGTTTAAATTTAACATGTACTTTGTGAAGAGACCGGGGATGGCTTGACTACCCTCGGTTTCTTTTATTTGTGTTCTATGAAAAAAATATTCTTTTTTACCTTTCTATTCGTCCTGGCGACGCTTGTCGCTTGCAGAAAGGATTCGTCAAAAGAACCGTCGTCTGGTAATGGCGGTGGCGACAAGCCTCAACCAGAATGGACGAAGTCCGACAATTTCATTTTGGTTCAACTCGCCATGGCTTCTAATACCCTTGGCTGTACTGTGTCCGACATTGCCGCTTTTGAGGAAGATGGCTGGATGGTATCAAGTAATCTAATTTATTTGCATCTTGAGAAAACAATTGAAAATGTGGATGTTGTCATGAATTGTTATCTGAATGGTGACACTGTTTTCCATACCACGTGCAGTATGTCTTCTTTAGTGCCAGGCACTCTTCTTGCCAACCTTTCTTACGCCAAGGCGGCTGTTGAGACTTTAACTTCCCAATTCGTTATGACCACATCCGAGGTTTGCGATTTTCGTCTTATGAGTTACAAGGAAATCTCTGAAGATAAGAATAAACACGTTACCTCTTTCGACGAGGCTTTGGCGTTAATCGACAAGGAAGACTATAGTTACACGATTTTTTGGACTGACTATGCGTCAACAAATTATGAGGAATTGTCAGACGGCATTTGGTTCGGTTCAATGTCTGGTTTGAATTTAGGCATCTTAAAGTCGCCAGGCAATGACTGCATAGTTTCGATAGATATTACAAGTAAACAGTACCAATAAAGTTAAGTTGTTAACATATACTCTAATGACAAGTCCTGTAAGCATTGCAAAATAATGTATTATAGAGTCAAAAAGAAAGAGGCGGAATATTTTCCGCCTCTTTCTTTTAATCTTGTAGATAACAATTATATCGTAGCCACCGCTTCACGGAGTAGATTATAGAATTGCTCGACTGATTTGATGTTAACGCGTTCATCTGGCGAATGAGGGCTCATAATCGTAGGTCCAAATGATACCATGTCAAGGTCGGTTTGAGTTGCCCCAAGGATTCCGCACTCCAAACCTGCATGGATGACCTTGATTGCAGGCTCTTTGCCATACTGTTTTTTGTATGCGTTTTTCATTGTGGCAAGAATCTTTGAGCCAAGGTTAGGATTCCAACCAGAGTAACTACCAGAAAATTCAACTTTTGCGCCAGCAAGTTTGAATGTGCTCTCAACCATCGAGGCAAGTTCGTCTTTCTTTGTGTCAACAGAACTGCGAAGGAGGCACTGCACCGAAATATTTTCTGCGTCAGCCTTGACAATGGAGAGGTTCATTGAGGTCTCTACTGTATCAGGGATGGCAGGAATCATACGGAAAACGCCGTTTGGACAAGCCGATACGCTGTTTATCATATCGTCTTGTATCTCTTCTGGAATCAACATTTCAGGCATTTCTACGTTCTCGCAGAAAAACTCAATCTTGTTCTCAGTTACATTGTATTCCTCATTGAACATATCCTGATATTCAGCCACTAGGCCTTTTATCTCTTCTTCGTCATCGACAGGGACGGTGATTATCGCCCAACCTTCGCGAGGGATTGCATTACGCATGTTTCCACCCTCTACCGCAGCCAGACGAGCCTCGTATTGTGCGACAGCTTCTTTCAGGAAACGGAAGAGCAGTTTGTTGGCGTTGGCACGACCCTCGTTGATTTCCATACCCGAGTGACCACCTTTGAGTCCCTTGAGTGTTACTTTCAACGCAATGTCGCCTTCTTCAACTGGGGCGCCTTTGTATTGCCATGAAATATTGGCATCTACGCCACCTGCGCAACCAACATAAAGTTCGCCAAAGGTCTCTGAATCAAGATTGAGGAGTATTTTCCCGTTCAATTCGCCCTCTTTCATACCGAATGCGCCATACATGCCTGTCTCTTCGTTGGCGGTGATGAACAGTTCCAATGGACCGTGTTTCAGTTCAGTATCCGTCAAGATTGCCATCCCTGCTGCGACACCCATACCGTTGTCTGCTCCAAGTGTTGTACCTTTTGCGCGTACCCACTCGCCGTCTATCCATGGCTGTATAGGGTCTTTCTCGAAATCGTGCGCCGTGTCGTTGTTTTTCTGCGGTACCATATCCATGTGTCCTTGCATGACAATGCCTGGGCGACCTTCCATTCCTGGGGTGGCAGGTTTGCGCATTATGATATTGCCCGCTTCGTCAACGATTGTCTCAAGATTGTTCTCGTGACCGAAATCGACAAACATTTTAGTAATGGCCTCAAGGTGATGCGAAGGATGAGGCACGCTACAGATTCGTGCGAAATTTTTCCACACTTCTGCTGGTTTGAGATCAAGAATTGTCATAGTATAAAGTTAATAAGAATTGAGGGTACAAATATAGTGTAAAAAATCGAGAATTAAGCAAGTTTATGTCGTTTTTTTTTTATATCTTTGCACCGATGAAAACCATATACGGTTATGTGGAGGAACCAATGCTTTCGAAATGTAGTCGCAATGTTTGTAATTTCTGTTGTACTTGTTTGTGGTATAGCTGTTTATGAGTTGCGATATACTTTGTGGGGGATGCCATACGACTGGGACAAAATTCAGTCTGTTGGTTGCTTGCGTGTGGCTGCAATTGAGGGTGATTCGGTGTTTGTAAGGCAGGTTATGCGCTTCGCTGAGGCAAAAAAACTTAAAATAGAGGTCAAATATTGCTCACATAAAGACGAATTATGGTTCCGTCTCTGCGCATACAAGTCGGATTTGGTTCGCTTCCCTAACGATTCTAAGGAGTATTCGTGGAAGACGAGGCACAACAGCCACGAACTTCAGGACAGCGTTGATTTATGGTACGACCGTAACGTTAGGTACATTTCCAAGTGGGATGGCTATTTCCGCCAATATGGAGACAGCATTGGTTGGGATTGGAAGTTGTTGGCTGCTGTTGGCTATGTTGAGTCAAGATTTAAGAATGTAAATAGCTCGACGGGTTTAGGTATTATGCAACTTTCGCGCAACACGGCATCAAGGTTTGGCGTCAGTGGGGTGAAGGTGACGAAACCAAACTATAATATTGAGGCGGCTTCTAAGTACATTATGTATCTTGACGACTCTTTCTCAATGGTAGAGGATAGGAATGAGCGTATAAAGTTCGTCCTTGCGGCTTACAATTCGGGGCGTAGTCGTGTAGGCAATGCGATGACTGTGACTAAAAGGCATAAGAAGAACGAATACAAATGGAATGATGTGGCAAAATATTTCCACAATAACCATTCTAAGAAATATTTAAAGGACATTCTTGCAAAGTACGAAGAGTATTGCATAAAGGAATAATGACATGATAATAGAAGAAACAGGAATTGAGGGACTCAAAGTGGTGAAACCACAGGTTTTCGCTGATGCTCGCGGTTATTTTTTTGAGACGTACAACGAACAGCGTTACTTTGAGGCTGGGATTGATTACCAATTTGTTCAAGATAATATATCAAGTTCGCAGTACGGTGTTGTGCGTGGCTTGCATTTCCAGAAACCTCCCTATAGCCAGGCGAAACTGGTGCAGGTGATTTCGGGCTGTGTGCTTGACGTGGCTGTTGACCTTCGCACTGACAGTCCTACTTACGGCAAGCATTTCTCCGTTGAGCTTACTGGCGAGAATCATTGGCAGTTTATCATTCCTCGTGGATTTGCGCATGGTTTCTCAGTGCTTTCCGATGAAGCCGTGTTCACATATAAGTGCGATAATTTATACAACCCAAAGTCAGAGGGTGGCGTGCGTTTCGATGACCCAACGTTGGCAATTGATTGGAAAATCGACCTCGCCAATGCCATCACCTCGGAAAAAGATACTAAACATCCATTCTTTACTGAATTGGAAAAATTGTTTTGACCTATGAGAATACTTGTTACTGGCTGCAATGGTCAACTCGGCAATGAGATGCGTTTGGCTCTTGTTGGTCGTCCAGCAGAGGTTTTTTTCTGCGACATCGACACCCTCGACCTTACCAAACCGTTTGAAGTAGAACAGTTTGTCGATAAGAACCAGATTACGCACATTGTTAATTGTGCGGCTTATACTTCTGTTGATAAGGCTGAGGATGATCGTCTCGCTGCCGCAAATGTGAATATAAATGCCGTACATAATATAGCAATGGCTGCTTTGCGTCACGACATTAAGGTTGTCCACATTTCCACGGACTATGTTTTCGAGGGCAACGCCTGCGTGCCTTACGAGGAGAATATGCCTGCGATTCCTCGCACTGTTTATGGCAAAACCAAGTTCGCTGGCGAACAGACACTTATCGCTGAGAACCCTAATTCTATTATTCTTCGTACTGCATGGCTTTATTCATCTTTCGGCAATAATTTCGTGAAAACAATGCTGAAGAACGGTCGTGAGCGCGAAGAGCTTAATGTTGTCTATGATCAGGTGGGTTCGCCCACCTACGCTGCTGACTTGGCAGAGGTAATTGTAAAAATAATGTTCGAGAAGGATTGGAAACCAGGTGTCTATCATTTCACAAATTCTGGTGTCTGCTCGTGGTTTGATTTCACTAAGGCTATTATGCGCATCGCTGGTATTGAGTGCAAGATTAACCCTATCCTTAGTTCAGAGTACAAATATCGTACACCAAGACCCCCGTACAGTGTACTTAACACCAGAAAGATTCGCCGTGAGTTTGACATTGAGATTCCTTATTGGCTTGACTCACTTGAACGTTGCATCGGCATTCTTAAGCATTCTTGAATTTGTATCTGAACCACAATGATTGCTTTTCTAATTATTTTCCTTGTTTGCCTGATAGTTTCGGCAATTGGATGGATGAGATTTATCTATTTCATCTCGTTAGGTTACGGTTTTTCGATTGCCGCAGCGGCAATAGCGATACTGCTGATTTTCCGAGAATCAATGACATGGGCTACGCTTGCACTGTGCGTACTGCTGATGATATATGGTTTTCGATTGGGATTTTATTTGCTGCTCAGGGAGTTGAAGAGTAGCGAATACAGAAAGGTGCTATCGGAAAATGTGCGTAAGGAAGGTTATTCCTTTGGTGTCACACTTGCAATACACCTCAGTTGCGCACTTCTTTACCTTTCGCAGGTTGCCCCTGTGGTCTCACGTCTTTACAATATGGATGGTGGGGTAGTGATGTCGGAGGAATGGGCATGGATTGGTGCAAGCGTGATGTTTCTGGGGATTATCATAGAGGCTGCGGCTGACGCACAGAAATCGTTTGCCAAGAAGAAAAACACACATCGTTTTGTTGACACAGGTTTTTACCGCATTGTGCGTTGCCCGAATTATTTCGGTGAAGTGATTATGTGGACAGGTTGTCTGCTGGTCTGCATAGGTGCATCGTGCACATGGTGGCAATGGGCTTTCGCCGTTTTCGGCTATGTTTGCATCGTATATATCATGTTCAGCGGAGCGAGAAGACTGGAGATAAGACAAAACAAAAATTACGGTTCAGACCCTGAGTATCAGAAATACGTGAAGAACACACCTATCCTTATTCCGCTTGTTCCAATATATTCAGTCGAGAGGCACAAATGGCTCAAAGGTTAGTGGAAAGTTTTGCGCCCTCACTATGATATACCACATTTGCTATGGTTTTTCAAGCAAAAAGCAGATTATTTTTAGTTGGATGGCAAATTTTCTTTAGGGAATGTGATTATTCTCTGTATGGGCTACGTTAAGGGTACGTTAGAGGGTTTGTTGTGTGGGAGTGACCAGCAATGTAAGCAAGCTTCCATTGCTTTCGGTTTGCATGGTTATTGAGGCTTGCACCTCGATAACCAGCTGCACCTCAGCAATGTAAGCAAGCTTCCATTGCTTTCGGTTTGCATGGTTATTACAATTGTTACAATTATTACAATTAAAAACGTGGGGGTACTTAATAAACACATTATAAAAATAAATATATATATACTTTTATAATTGTAATCGGTGTGGGGGTTGAGGGCAGGTTTTTAATTGTAATAATTGTAACAATTGTAATTGGAATTTCAAAGTAGCTTAAAATCAAGGTATTATATTTTTGGAGTTTTTTGAGGGTGGATGAGGGGAGGCTCATGGGGACAAAATTTTGGCAAAAATGAGATGCGAAAACAGATGGTTTTTGGTGATAAAATCGGCAAGAATGGAAGGTTATGTGAGATATACTCGTCTTTCATAAGAAGTGGGAGCAGGTTCTTCCTGTACTTTGGTTATAAACCATGTGACAAATAACTACGAGACAAGATAAAACCGGAATTCTTATTATCGGTCATTTGTACCGGGGGTTATAGTTTTATCATCGCACTTGCATAAAAACCTTCAAAATATTTTGTCTGTATCAAAAAAAATCACTAACTTTGCGGTGATATTTGCAGCTTATCAATAACACGATATACAAGGCATAATTCAATTGAAAAAATCAATTACGGAATTAGAAATTATTGTTTTTCAATAATGACCACACAATCCAAACAGACTAAAAAACCAATTATATGTAGGTTTGATAGATGCAGACCTTCTTGATAATGGCACACGTCATCCAAAAATAGCTAAAAGCAACCAATGTATAGACTTATATAATATGGCAGACAAACAGTTATACTTAGATTTCGACCAATATATCCATCATGGTGAACCAGACCAAAAAGAAAAGGCATTCGCTTGGGGAACGGCTATCGGACTTCAGGCTGTTGACGGTTTGACCACCTCCGAATACCTGCGACAAACGGCTAAACGCAATATCGAAGGGGACATCACAATAGACGAGGCAAACGAGTTGGTGCGGAATTATTATATCACAAAAAGTGCGCATGACGATGGTGACGCAGACGTTGAGGAGGCTGACCGAGTATCAGCCAATATAGCAAAACTGTTAACATCAAATACATTGGCATTCAGCGTATTCGGTCTGACACAATTGCATAAGAACATCTTTGACGGTGTGTTCAAGTTTGCGGGTAAGATACGAAACTATGACATTACGAAGAAGGAGTGGATTCTGAGGGGTGACACGGTGCTGTATATGTATGCCGCAGACCTAAGGGCGGCTTTGGAGTATGACCTTGAGCAGGAACGACAATTCAACTATGGTGGTCTTTCGTCAGACGAAATCATCAGCCATATCAGTGAATTTACCGCAAACCTGTGGCAAATCCATGCCTTCGGCGAGGGCAACACACGCACTACGGCGGTTTTTGTAATTCTATACCTGCGTTCACTTGGATTTAACGTCAACAATGATATTTTCCGCGACAATTCATGGTATTTCCGCAATGCACTGGTCCGTTACGTCTATAAAAACAGAGAGGGCATAATGCCTGAAAACAAATACCTTGAGAGGTTTTTCCGTAACATGCTGCTTGGAGAGGAATGGGTGTTGCAAAATAGGTATCTGATAATCAATCCCCCGGAAGAGTATAAGGAACAGCCACGAAACGACACCCCGACAAGTACCCCGACAAGTACCCCGACAAGTTGCTTAGAAGAGAGAAACCAGTTTTTGACTGACAACGACAATATCAGACGTCTCGTCATGGCAATTGGTAACAGTCAGATGTCTGTAAAAATGATGTTGAGTGCTGTAGGTTTGAAAAACCGTGAGAACTTCCTTGACTACTCATTGAACCCTGCAATAAAAGGAGGTTGGGTACGTATGCTTTACCCGGAATCGCCACGTCATCCCCGCCAAAAATACCTGTTGACAGTGAAAGGGTTGGGATTATTTGACCTAATGAGAACAGAATTATTATGAACAAAATATCAATACGGTTCTATAACGACAAGGAGATACGCGCCGTTTGGAGCGAGGAGAGGCAGAAATGGTTCTTTTCGGTGCTTGACGTCGTGGGGGCATTCAACCAACAGGATGACTACGAAAAGAACCGCAATTACTGGAAGTATCTGAAAGCCAAACTAAAGAAAGAGCAGAGTGAACTGGTTAGTGTCACTACCCAGTTGAAAATGAAAACCCCTGATGGCAAGATGCGTCTTACTGACGTTATGGATATGGATGCTGTGCGGCAGCTGGCTATGGCTTTCCCTAACAACAAGGCTATGGCTTTCATCGACTGGCTGACAAGCAACGACAATTCAATTGACGGTCAGAGCCGCAAGAAGGCATATACGCTGTTCGAGGGCAATTTGCTTGACTCGATACCGGTAGGAACCGTTCAGGGGCTGCAACAGATTCATGCCTATCTGTTTGGCGGTCTGTACGATTTTGCGGGGCAGATACGGCACAAAACAATATGGAAGGACGGCACACTGTTTTGCAGGGCGGAGTATCTCGTTGAGAATCTGAGGCAGATTGAGAAGATGCCAGAGAATACGTTTGACGAGATTGTGGATAAATATGTCGAGATGAACGTCGCTCATCCTTTCATGGAGGGTAACGGCAGAAGCACCCGGATATGGATAGATATGATATTGAAGAAGAACCTTAGAAAATGCGTTGACTGGAGCCTGATAGACAAGAGAGAGTACCTGGCGGCAATGAGGGCAAGCACGACAAATCCCCTGCCAATAAAGACCTTGCTGAGGAATGCGTTGACGGACGACATCACCAGCCGGGAGATTTTCATGAAGGGTATCGACTATTCTTATTATTACGAACAAGAGGATTAAGGTGAATCATAAATCACGGAACTCTCTGTCACATAAAAAAGCCACCTTTCCATAAGGAAAGATGGCTTTTTTGTGACTCTATTACGAATTTGGGAGTCTGTCCTAAAAGTCGGTAATAGGTTGAAATTAGTGATATTTAATCGCTTTGATGTTGCCTTGGATGTCTCCGCCTTTGAAGACGGCATTGCCGGCGACAAGGCAATCCGCACCAAGTTCGTAGAGTTTCGGAGCATTTTCGGCGTTGACTCCTCCGTCAATCTGAATTAGAGCCTTGGAGCCGCTATTGACAACTAACTCTTTAAGACGGCGAAGTTTGTCGTAGGTATGCTCGATGAACTTCTGTCCGCCAAAGCCTGGGTTGACACTCATCAGAAGCACAAGGTCAACATCGCAGATGATGTCGGTAAGCACCTCGACAGGCGTGTGGGGGTTGAGGGTGACACCGGCTTTCATACCTGCGTTGTGTATGTTCTGGATTGTGCGGTGAAGGTGCGTGCATGCCTCGTAGTGGACGTTCATAATCTCTCCGCCGTTCTCCTTAACCTGACTGACGAACTTGTCGGGGTCAACAATCATAAGATGCACGTCCAACGGCTTATGGCTGAGCTTGTTGATGTACTTCATAACAGGAAAGCCAAAAGAGATGTTAGGTACGAATACCCCATCCATAACGTCAATGTGAAACCAGTCGGCATCACTCTGGTTGAGCTGTTCAATGTCACGTTCGAGGTTGCCAAAATCCGCTGAAAGCAGTGACGGCGAAATCAGTTTGTTCATTTGCGGAGTGTGTTTAGTTTGGTTTTCAATGCCTCGATTTTGCTTTCGGCATCTGACTGTTTCTTACGCTCTTTCTCAACGATTTCAGGTTTGGCGTTTGCCACGAATTTCTCGTTGCCAAGTTTCTTGAGGACTGTGGCGAGGAAACCCTCGTAGTACTTAATCTCATCCTCAATCTTCTTTATTTCAGCCTCAACGTCAATCATATTTCCAAGCGGCACAGCGTATTCAGTGGTGCCAACCATATAAGTCATAGCGGTAGCATCACCTTCGCCACGCTCGATCGACGAGAGGTTGCACATCTTTGAAATTACGGGGTTGTATTCCTCGATGTGGTTGCCTTTGGTGACAAGCAGGGTGAGAGGCTCCTTATTGGCGATGTTCTTCTGAAGGCGGATTGTGCGAACGCCTGCGACTATCTCCTTGACAATCTCGAAATTGGCTGTCAGTTGAGAGTCAAATTCGGTGAAGCGTGGGTAATCCTGATTCATGATTGTTTCGCCCTCCTGACGAGTGCGGAGTTCGTGCCAGATTTCCTCAGTGATGAAAGGCATGAAAGGGTGGAGGAGCAGCATAAGTTTCTCGAAGAAGCCAATGGTGCTTTCAAGAGTACGGCGGTCGATAGGTGCCTGATATGCAGGCTTAATCATCTCAAGATACCAAGCGGAGAACTCATCCCAGAAAAGTTTATAGACGGTCATCAGAGCCTCGGAGATCCTGTATTTAGAGAAATCGTCCTCAATCTCGATTGCCGCCTGGCGGAGCTTAGCCTCGAACCACCGGATGGCAATCCGTGAACTCTCAGGCTGCTCAATGTCAGCGACTTCCCAACCCTTGATGAGGCGAAGGGCATTCCAAATCTTGTTGTTGAAGTTTCGTCCCTGCTCGCAGAGTGTCTCATCGAAAAGAATGTCATTGCCGGCAGGCGCGGAGAGCATCATTCCCATGCGCACACCATCTGCGCCATACTTGTCGATAAGCATGAGGGGGTCAGGGGAGTTGCCAAGGGACTTGCTCATCTTGCGGCCAAGCTTATCACGCACGATACCAGTGAAATAGACATCCTTGAAAGGGTATTGTCCTTTATACTCGTAACCCGCCATAATCATACGGGCGACCCAGAAGAAGATGATGTCAGGGGCTGTGACAAGCACGGCGGTAGGGTAGTAGTACCCAATCTCATTGTTGCCAGGGTTGTTGATGCCGTCAAAGAGAGACAGTGGCCACAACCAAGAAGAGAACCATGTGTCGAGGGAATCCTCGTCCTGGCGGAGGTCGTTGATGGTAAGATGCTTATTGCCAGTCTTTTCCTGAGCCTTGCGAACTGCCTCCTCCTCGGTCAGAGCAACAACGTAACCACCTTCGGGGAGATAATAGGCAGGAATGCGATGCCCCCACCAGAGCTGGCGGCTGATGCACCAATCCTTGATATTCTCAAGCCAATGGCTATAGGTGTTCACATATTTGGCAGGGTAGAAGCGGATTTCGCCATTCCTGACAGGGGCAAGGGCAATCTCGGCGAAATGCTTCATATTGAGGAACCACTGCATGGAGAGTTTAGGCTCGATAGGCACGTTGGTACGCTCGGAGAAACCGACCTTGTTGGTGTAGTCCTCAATCTTCTCAAGCAGGCCTGCTGCCTGAAGATCCTTGACAATCTGCTCACGGACGGCAAAACGATCCTGCCCAACATACATCCCGGCAGCCTCGGAGATTGTGGCGTCATCATTGAAAATATTGATGCTCTTGAGATTATGTTTCTCGCCAAGCATATAGTCATTCACATCATGGGCAGGGGTAACCTTCAGACAACCTGTACCAAAATCAGTCTCGACATACTCATCCTCGATGACAGGAATCTCGCGGTTAACCAAAGGGACAATCACACGGCAGCCATTGAGGTGCTTGTTCTTCTCGTCATTAGGGTTGATGCACATAGCCGTGTCACCCATGATTGTCTCAGGTCGGGTAGTGGCGACAATAGCATATCCATCACGTCCGACAATCTTGTAACGGAGGTAATAAAGCTTGCTTTGCTGCTCCTTGAAGACCACCTCCTCGTCAGAAAGAGCCGTAAGTGCCTTCGGATCCCAATTGACCATACGTACACCTCTATAAATCAAACCTTTGTCGTAAAGGTCGCAGAAAACCTTAAGCACGGACTCAGAACGCGAAGAGTCCATTGTGAACGCCGTTCTATCCCAATCGCAAGACGCACCAAGCTTGCGCAATTGTTTGAGGATGATGCCGCCATGCTCGTGAGTCCAATCCCAGGCATGTTCGAGGAACTTCTCACGGCCGATGTCTGTCTTCTTAATCCCTTGTTCGGCAAGACGGTTGACAACCTTAGCCTCAGTGGCAATAGAGGCATGGTCAGTGCCGGGCACCCAACAAGCGTTGAAGCCGCACATCCTGGCACGACGCACAAGAATATCCTGTATCGTATTGTTCAACATGTGACCCATGTGAAGCACGCCCGTGACATTAGGCGGCGGAATAACCACCGTATAAGGCTTGCGTCCGTCGGGTTTGCTGCTGAAAACATTATTGTTGACCCAGTATTCGTACCATTTTCCCTCAATATCCTGAGGAACATATTTGCTATCCATATATTTGATGAATTATTTATTTCTGATTACCAATGTGTTGCGACAGTCACGACAAAGCGCGAAACAACACGCAAATATAATGCAAATTCTTGATTTGCAATCAATATTTGCGTATTTTTTTTCAACAATTTTCCAGACAAAATTCAAGCAAAACAAGCATTGGATAAATGAGCGTAACAAGTATGCAAATAGGTCAATGTATCGTTAATGTATCGTTAATCTATCGTTGATACTACATAAATCAAGACTCAATGACAAGACAGAGAGACATTCATAGGCTTCAGGTACAAACCACGGGCCAGAAACCTAAGGCTTTTGTATTCTATAATCGACATTATGATAAATTGAATATATAAAAAACTCCAGTACCCTTGCGGATACTGGATAAATCCAATAATTTCATCATCACAAAAGGAATAAGTCACCATTAATATTCAGTGACTGCACGGACAGATAAACCGTCACTTCGGATGCCAGCAAACCAATCAGGTATAGATGGAAATAAGTAATATGCGTGGCTAGGATCAGACTGGTACACCGACGATGACCAATAGAAACAGCTATTCCCAACATCGAAGGTCTCCGAACCATTGCGGTAACCTGCTGCGGGCAGAAATATCGAATTCCCGGTCTTCAGACCTGTGACTGTAAAGCCTCTTTTTACTTCATCCCAAGTCCATTTGCACTTAGTTGAATCAATGAGTTCCTTGATTTCATCTAAAGTAGGTGTGCGCCATTTTGTGCCCCAGTTAGCTGTTGCAGCATCATCTACGGCTTGAAGTGTTTTGAGACCATCACCGCCTACAACAGAATCGCCTGTGTACTTGGTCATTCCGTAAAGCGGTTTGGCATCGGCATTAAATATGCCCCACTTGTAATCACCATCTGCTGACCAGTCATAATTGGTTTTCTCTGTGGTTTCGCCATAGGCAAAATAAGAACCGAGGCTTTCGCCATCATGAGCCCCGACATTATACGATGCCCATTTTACGCTGAGCCCAAGGTCAACAGCCTCACATCCGCCCGAAAAATCCGTAGGTCCCTCGGGGTCATTGTTACAAGACGCACAGAGGCAAACGATTGCTAATGCAACGATGAGATTGAATGCGTTTTTCATAATTTCAATATTTGAGAATTAGTACTGTTCAGGGAGAAGCTGAGGATGTTTTGGTTTGTATTTGGAATTGGCACGTATAGCGCGGAAATAGTTGATTTTGAGCATACGCTGCGTGTCAGTATTCTCGGTGTCAAGTTCGTAAGCCTTCTCGAAATAAGGTATTGACTTCAAGAACATCTCATTCATCTTAGCGATGTTCTCGGCATTTTTCTTTTTGTCGTTCTCGTTCATATTATCCTCTTCGATTTTGACTCCCTGGTTGTAATAGAAACGGCCGATGTTGGAATAAGCATCGGAATAATTTGCATCCATATCAATAGCCCTGTTGTAGCAAAGAAGCGAATTTTCAAGGTCGCCAGAAAGTTCCAAAACGCTACCCTTAACATTATAAAGCTGTGCCGTAGGGTTTGAGCTGATGGCCTGATCGAGATACTCAACAGCCTGTTTAGAGTTGCCATGCTCGATATAATAATTGATAAGGTTGCCGACAAGCCACTGGGAACTTGGTATAGCCGAAGCGCCCTGACGGAGCATATCAACATAATTCACAGAGTCGTGCAACTCCTCGTAAATCTGACAGATATACTGATAAACCTGCTCCTCCTTGTAACCAGAACCGAGCGTGCCCTTAAACTCTTTGATGGCATTCTGGCGGTCGCCTGCCAACCAGGCGAAGTTGCCTGCGAAGTATTTAATCTGATAGTAAGCGTCGTTCTTGCGCAAATTTGTGTCGTTCAACAACTTCTCGTCAGACTTGATGATGTCAAGGTCGATAATGCCAAGGTGTGTGTTGGTTGCCCTGTAAGCATCAGCATACGCCTCCTCATTCTGTTTCGCAACGGCATAATTGACAAGAATGTTACTACGGTAGATAGAAGCAAGCGACTCGCTGATTTTCTTGTCATACGCAGGTTTGACTTTACCTTTGGCGTTAGGCTGATGATCCATATCCCATGCCTGCATATAGAGTTCGTAAGACCTCAAAGCATCGGCACCAGCCTCGGCGAAATTGTCCCTATAGGCAGCAGCCTTTGCCGAGAGTTCATAGACATGCCCGCCTGTCCAGACGGTTTTTACGAGGTCTTTAGTCTCAGGATTGACAAGCGCAGCCTCAATCAAAGCCTTAGCCTCGTCATAATTCGGATTTTCCTCCGCAGTCGCCAGTGAATTTGCCTTTGACACGTTGGATTTCTGCGCAAAGCAAACAAAACTAACCATTGCGACTGCAAAAATTAAAAGAGTTCTTTTCATAAAATGTTTATTAAAAGTTTATTTATTATTCTCTGTATCTTCGCCCTCAACCGTCTCTTCATTAGGCTCTTCGTAGGCAGGGACGACACATACTGACGCTATCTGGTCGTTGCGTTTGCCGAGGTTGATGAGCCGGACACCCTGCGAGGTACGGCCGATAACACTAAGGTCGGAAACCTGAAAACGGATGACAACGCCGGACTTGTTGATAATCATAAGGTCGTTATCGTTGTTGACACATTTTATAGCCACAAGCCTGCCGGTCTTCTCGGTGATGTTGATGGTCTTGACACCCTTGCCACCACGGTTTGTGATTCGGTAAGTGTCGATATCTGAGCGTTTGCCATAGCCGAGTTCGCTGACCACCAATACGTTATCCTCAGAGTCTATAGGCATTGTAATCATTCCTATCACTTCGTCGTCACCATCGTCAAGCCTCATGGCACGTACACCTGTAGCGGTACGACCCATGACACGGACAGTCTCCTCGTTGAACCTGATGGCACGCCCGTTGCGGTTGGCAATGAGTATCTCATCCTTGCCACTGGTAAGGTGAACCTCCACTACCCTATCATCCTTGCGAATGGTGATTGCGTTGATGCCATTCTGGCGTGGTCGCGAATAATCGTAAAGCGAAGTCTTCTTGATGACACCCTGCTTGGTGCAGAACACAAGGTTGTGCGACTGAGTAAACTCAGGATCCTCAAGCTGTTTAACTTTAATGAAGGCTGTAATAGCATCGCCAGACTCAATGTTGAGCAGGTTCTGAATGGCACGACCCTTGCTGGATTTATTGCCCTCAGGAATGTCGTAAACTTTCTGCCAATAGCAGCGACCACGTTGCGTAAAGAACATAATCGTAGCGTGCATAGAGGCTGTATAGATGTACTCTATGAAATCCTCGTCGCGCGAACTGCTACCTTTCGAGCCACAGCCGCCCCTATTCTGCGCCTTGAACTCAGCCAAAGGGGTACGTTTTATATATCCCATGTGCGAAAGGGTTATCACCATCTCGTCATCAGAATAGAAATCCTCCGGATTGAATTCGTCACTTGCGAAGATAATCTGCGTCCTGCGCTCATCACCATATTTATTTTTAAGCTCGATAGTCTCATTAGTGATAATCTCCATCCTACGCTCAACGTGTGCAAGGATATCCTCCAAGTCCGCTATCAACTTCATCAAATCCTCATACTCTGCACGGAGTTTGTCTTGCTCCATGCCAGTCAACTGACGCAACCTCAACTCAACAATATACTGCGCCTGGCGTTCATTTAACTCAAAACAATCCATAAGCCGCTGCTTAGCCTCGTCTGGGGTGACAGATGAACGTATAATGGCAATAGCCTCGTCTAGTGCGTCAAGAATTTTGATGCAGCCTTCAAGCAACTCGGCACGCTCACGCGCCTTCTTAAGGTCAAACTCAGTCCTACGGGTAACAACATCCAAACGATGCTCGACAAAATACTGAATAAGCTCCTTAAGATTCAACTGCCTTGGCTTGCCTTTTACAAGTGCAACATTATTAACGCTAAAAGACGACTGAAGGGCAGTCATCTTGTAAAGCTTATTAAGCAACACGGAAGCATTTGCGTCCTTTTTTACATCCACAACAATACGCATACCGTGCCTGTCAGACTCATCATTTACATTTGCAATACCGTCAACCTTCTTATCAATCGCAAGGTCTGCTATAGAGCGGATTAACTCAGCTCTATTAACCATATAAGGAATCTCGGTAATGACGATTTTATCATGCGTCTTTTCGTTACTCTCAATCTCAGCCTTCGAGCGGATAACAATCCTGCCACGACCAGTCTCGAAAGCCTCTTTTACACCTGCATAACCATAAATAAAACCACCAGTAGGAAAATCAGGAGCCTTAATATAATGCATCAGCTCATCAATAGTAATCTCAGGGTTCGCCACATAAGCCACGATAGCGTCACAAACCTCAGAGAGGTTATGCGGTGCCATATTCGTAGCCATTCCGACAGCAATACCCTGAGAACCATTTACCAAAAGGTTTGGCAGTTTTGTAGGAAGCACCTGAGGCTCTTTGGTGGTCTCATCGAAGTTCGGGTCAAAGTTGACAGTCTCTTTATCAATGTCTTTGAGCATCTCCTCGGCTATCTTCTGAAGTCGAGCCTCCGTGTAACGCATCGCAGCAGGGCCGTCACCATCAATAGAGCCAAAGTTACCTTGCGGATCCACCAACGGATAACGCAACGACCAATCCTGCGCCATTCTGACGAGGGTCATATAGATAGATGAATCACCATGAGGATGGTATTTACCCATAACATCACCAACTATACGTGCCGATTTTTTGTAAGGCTTGTCACTTGTATTTCCCAGTTCGTTCATGCCGTACAACACACGTCTGTGAACCGGTTTGAATCCGTCCCTGACATCAGGTAACGCACGCGAAACAATGACCGACATAGAATAATCAATGTAGGCTTGTTTCATCTCATCTTCCACATTAATATGGATAATGTGTTCGTCTTGATCTAACATATTTCGTCTGTTTTGAATTTCGGTGTAAATTTACGCATTTTACCTGATATGGGCAAAATAATAGTGCCTATATTTTCCACTTTAGATACCTGTAGAGCCACTTTTAACATTTGGCAGTAGTCAGTTTATAACTTTGTAACTTTTATTAGATGACAAAATCTGTAGAAACGTTTATGTCAAATTCTATTCTTTGTTCAGTGTTTCAAAAGTACCGTCATTATAAAGAACGATTATTTGACTGATTTTCCTATCGTCAGGTTTAATTACAGTTTTAACTTCCCATTGTTCTTGCTGTTCTTGCTTTCGTTTGTTTTCAACTTTCATGGTAACTTCTGGTTCTCCAAGTTTATCATTTTCTGGTTTTGCATTTTGTCTGGTTTGCTTTACTGGGGTTTCATAAGGTTTTCTAATATTATCGTCATTGTCCGAAAAAGGTTTTTCATCATTTTCTTGGAAAAATGTTTGCTGTGCTTTATCCGTAAACATATCGCCTTCTCCAGTAATCAGCCAATTAATATTTATGTTAGGGTAAACGCTTTTGATCTTTTCTATTAAAAAAAGAGTAGGTTTTGTCCTGCCGCTTTTTATACTTGACAGTACCGCAGGGCTAATTTCTATTGTTGCCGCAAAATCCGTAGGGTTTTTACCTACTACTTTCATTACCTCAAAAATTCTGTTTTTCATTACCTCAAAATTTATTCTGTTTTTCGAGTGCAAAGTTACACTTTAATTTTGTAACCACCAAATAAAATGTAAAATATTTTACATAAAATGCAATATATATCATTTTGCGTTGGTGTTTACGTGTGTAAAACCTTTTTGGTACACAAAATTATTCGTTTGTAAATTGCACATGGCGTTATACTTGCAAAATATGATATGGTTTTTATAACTACGTTAAGTTTACAATTTGTACTATATTTATTTAAATACCTTGAATACAATAAGTTACTATAATGAATCAGTTGTTTATATTTTATGCTGTAATTGTTTAATAATCAATATATTAAATAATTACACCCATACTTTGATAATCTGCTTATCATTGAAATCAGATGGGCAAACAACCAAATAGCTCAATTAAAACTATAGATATATTTATTATTATACTGATATATAGCAATATAAATACACTTAATAATATCGTGTTAAACCATGGTAAGTATGCAGAAAACGAAAAGCCAGAAGACACCTCTACTCTACCCTTTACTGTTTTACAAACAAAAAAAACACTCAATCTTTTAATAGATTGAGTGTGTAAATGTAAAAGCTGTTATGAGAAATGGTTTGGAAAATTCTATTTCTGATCAGTCATTGTTAGTAGGCTGCTCTTCTTCATTGAGAATATTATTGTCAACCAGGATACGTCCGCAGTATTCACAAACAATGATTTTCTTCCTCATCTTGATGTCAAGTTGTCTTTGAGGCGGAATCTTATTAAAGCAACCACCACATGCGTCACGGTCAACGGTAACAACGGCAAGACCGTTGCGGGCATTTTTACGGATCCTCTTAAATGCGGTGAGAAGTCTTTCGTCAATCATTGGCTCGATTTCTTTTGCCTGAAGGATAAGTTGCTCTTCTTCCTGACGAGTCTCTTCTATGATTTCGTTCAGTTCACTTTTCTTATGCTCAAGATCAATCTTTCTCTCGGCAACCTTTGCAGAAGCATTATCACGCTCCTCGGTTTTTGAATTGATTTCGTCAGTAAATTTCTTGATTTTCTTCTCTGCGAGTTCGATTTCCAGATTCTGGAACTCGATTTCTTTGCTCAATGCCTCGAACTCCCTGCTATTGGCAACATTATTGCTGGCCTCTTCCTTTTTAGTGATTTTCTCTCGAGCTTCATTGATTTTCAACTTGTTTCCGGCAATTTCCTGCGAGATGTTTTTAATCTCAGCATTATATTTCCCAATACGAGTCTCAAGACCTGCCACTTCGTCTTCAAGATCTTTTACCTCCAAAGGCAATTCACCACGAGTGATACGAATTTTGTCGATGTTGGACAGAATAACCTGCAAGCGATAGAGCGCACGGAGACGCTCCTCAACTGAGAGATCCTTTGTCTCAACGCCGTTTTTTTGAGTTGTAGCCATATATTATTGATATTATTTTGTTAGACAATGTTGCATACAACAAACTGACATAATGTCACTTAAAGATAATTCACGACATTACAATCCTTGTCTGATTTCCAAACTGCAAATTTAGGAAAAATATTTGACAAATACCCCACAAAAAGATCTTTTATTATATGTTCACTTTCAAAATGTCCAATATCTGCAATAACTATTTGATTGTCAGCATCAAAAAATTTATGATACGTCACATCTCCTGTAATATAAAGGTCTGCGCCCTGACTAATAGCATCATGAATGAACTCAGAGCCCGACCCACTGCAAAGCGCAATGGTTCGTACAGGTCTATCCAAAAGCGTTGTATGTCTTATTACCTTCACGTCAAAAATCCGTTTTATTCTCCCCAGGCAATCAACGTAGTTTTCAGGTGTCGGCAACTGACCTATGCACCCAAGTCCTGCCCGTCTATCATCCTGTTCAGGCATCAGCACCTTAACATTTCCGAGACCTAAGAGCCGTGCCATTTCGTAATTGACACCACCATCGCACTTGTCCAGATTAGTGTGTGCCGAATAGAGAACTATGTCGTTTTTGATTGCTTTCGTGATGATTCTCTCAATCCAAGTGCCATTAGAAATGCGTTTGATACCGTAAAACAGCAACGGATGATGTGAAATCACAAGGTTACAATGACGGTAGATTGCCTCGTCAACCACAGACTCTGTAATATCTAGGGTAATCAATGCCCCAGTTGCAACTTGTTCAGTATCGCCTACTTGCAAACCTGCATTATCATAATTCTCCTGTAAATTCAGCGGTGCGAACTGCTCGATTTTCTCAATTATTTCTGCTATCTTCATACGGAAAAATATTTTTCGCAAAAGTACAAAAAAAATCGGTTATAAGTGGCATTTTTTTTGTAATTTTGCAGGTTAATTCCTCGGAACAAAACAACACATTATATTATGTACAGAACACACACTTGTGGCGAACTCAGACTCGCCAATCTCAACCAGCAGGTGACGCTTGCGGGTTGGGTACAACGCTCACGCAAGATGGGCGGTATGACCTTCGTTGACCTGCGCGACAGGTACGGAATAACCCAGTTGGTTTTCAACAACGAGGTCAATGCGGAACTTTGCGAACAAGCCAACCATATTGGTCGTGAATTTGTCATCCAAGTAGTAGGTACAGTTGCTGAGCGCAGCGCAAAGAACGCAAAAATACCTACAGGAGATATTGAGATTATCGTCAACAGTCTCAACATCCTCAACACCTCAGCCACCCCTCCGTTCACAATAGAGGATGAATCAGATGGCGGTGACGACATACGTATGCAATACCGTTACCTTGACCTTCGCAGGCAGTGCGTACGCAAAAACCTGGAACTCCGTCACCGCATGGCTTTCGAGGTTCGCAGATACCTTGACTCTAAGGGTTTCCTTGAGGTCGAGACACCAGTGCTGATAAAATCCACCCCTGAAGGCGCACGCGACTTTGTCGTTCCAAGCCGTATGAACCAGGGGCAGTTCTATGCCCTTCCTCAGTCGCCTCAGACCTTCAAACAATTGCTTATGGTCAGCGGTTTTGACCGTTATTTCCAGATTGTCAAATGCTTCCGTGACGAAGACCTGCGCGCCGACCGCCAACCTGAGTTTACGCAGATAGACTGCGAAATGTCATTTGTCGAGCAAGAGGACATCCTTAATATGTTCGAGGGTATGACCAGACATCTATTCAAGGAGATTAAGGGCATCGACATTCCAAAACTCCCAAGAATGACATGGCATGACGCGATGAAATACTATGGTTCAGACAAGCCAGATACACGTTTTGACATGCGTTTTGTCGAGTTGATGGACGTTATGAAAGGCTACGGCTTCTCTGTATTCGATAATGCGAAATACATTGGCGGTATCTGCGCAAAAGGTGCCGCAACATATACGCGCAAACAGCTTGACCAACTGACAGACTTCGTAAAACGCTCACAGATTGGTGCCAAGGGACTTGTCTATGCAAGAGTAGATGCAGAAGGCAACGTGAAATCAAGTGTTGATAAATTCTATTCACAGGAGGTTCTGCAAAACCTCAAAAAGGCTATGTCTGCCGAGCCAAACGACCTTATATTGATAATGAGTGGCGATGATGCCAACAAAACCCGCAAGCAACTCTGCGAATTGCGTCTGGAGATGGGCAACCAGTTGGGTCTTCGCCCTAAAAACGTCTATTCTTGCCTTTGGGTTGTGGATTTTCCACTCTTCGAGTGGAGCGAGGAAGACCAAAGATTCTACGCAATGCACCACCCATTCACATCGCCAAAACCAGAAGATATTACTCTGCTTGACACTGACCCAGGTGCGGTACGTGCAAATGCATACGATATGGTAATCAATGGCGTGGAGGTTGGCGGTGGTTCAATACGTATTCACGAAAGCGCATTGCAGCACAAAATGTTCGAGCTCTTAGGGTTCACACCTGAGAAAGCTGAGGAGCAATTCGGCTTCTTAATGAACGCATTCAAATTCGGTGCGCCTCCTCACGGTGGTCTGGCATACGGTCTTGACCGCTATGTATCTCTGTTTGCGGAACTTGACTCTATACGCGACTGTATTGCGTTCCCTAAGAACAATGCAGGTCGTGACGTAATGATTGACGCTCCGTCACTTCTTGACCAGTCACAGCTTGACGAGTTGGCACTTATCGTAAAACAACAGGCTAATCAATAAACTTTATGGGAAAAGTTCGTGTTCGTTTCGCACCATCACCCACAGGTGCGCTTCATATAGGCGGAGTTCGCACATGCCTTTACAACTACCTCTTCGCACGTCAGAACGGCGGCGAATTGGTCTTCAGAATAGAGGATACAGACTCTTCGCGCTTTGTTCCTGGTGCTGAGGAGTATATAAAAGAGTCTTTGGAATGGCTTGGCATCAAGTTTGACGAAGGTGTATCGTACGGTGGAAACTATGGTCCTTACCGCCAGTCGGAACGCAGGGACATCTACCGCAGATACGTCAAGCAGCTTCTTGACTCAGGTCACGCCTACATAGCATTTGACACAGCCGCTGAACTTGAGGCTAAACGCAATGAAATCAAGAATTTCCAGTATGACGCTTCAACGAGAATGCAGATGCGCAACTCGCTTACACTTCCGGCTGACGAGGTCAAGAAAATGGTTGACAGTGGCGAGAAATACGTTGTGCGCGCATTGATAGAACCAAATCAGGAGATTATCGTTCACGACATCATCCGCGGGGACGTTCATGTGAACAGCTCAATCATTGATGACAAGGTTCTATACAAATCCGCTGACGACCTGCCTACGTACCACCTTGCCAATATCGTGGACGACCACTTGATGGAGATTACGCACGTCATCCGCGGCGAAGAGTGGTTGCCTTCTGCCCCACTCCATGTGCTTCTTTACCAGTTCTTTGGATGGGAAGATACAATGCCACGGTTCGCTCACTTGTCACTCTTGCTGAAACCTGACGGCAATGGCAAACTCTCAAAACGTGACGGCGACAGACTGGGTTTCCCTGTTTTCCCGTTAGAGTGGCATGACCCTAAGACAGGCGACAAATCATCGGGTTACCGTGAAAGCGGTTATCTGCCAGAGGCTGTCATCAACTTCCTTGCATTGTTGGGCTGGAACCCAGGCAACGATCAGGAACTCATGACAATGGACGACCTCATCAACCTGTTCAGATTGGATAAATGCTCTAAGGCAGGAGCCAAATTCGACTACGAAAAAGGCAAATGGTTCAACAAAGAGTATATTCAGAAGGCTGACGAAAGGCTGTTGGCCGAGATGATGATAAAAGATGCCAAAGAGGCAGGTGTAGAGGCGGATTTGGCAAAAGCAATACAGGTTGTACACTATATGAAAAGTCGTGTGAGCCTTGTGCGTGAACTATGGCCTCTCTGCACATTCTTCTGGGTGGCACCTGAGACATTCAACGAAAAAGACGTTGCAAAGCGTTGGAAACCTGAGACTCACGGTATGATGACAGAACTGCGCAGCAAAGTTGCCGAATGGCAGGACTACTCTGACCTTGAGGGCTTTGAAGCGTATGTCAAAGAATGGTGCGCAGAAAAAGAATATGGTCTTGGCAACGTCATGAACCCGTTCAGGCTTATGCTGGTCGGGGAACTCAAAGGACCTGCAATGTTTGAGCTTACGTCTATCCTTGGTCGCGAAGAGACCCTCCGCAGAATGGATTACGCACTTTCGCAGCTAAGTTGATGGATTACCACAAGATTACACTCAAAATTACGGACAATGCCGGCTTTGTCAAGGATATACTTATGTCTTACCTTGGCGATGCCGGTTTTGAAAGTTTCGAGGAGACTTCGTTAGGTTTCAACGCCTACATTCCTGAGAATCTCTACGACAAATCTACCCTGCTCTCCATAATCAACGATGCGACAGAGACATATAACTGTCAGATAGCGTATAGGGAGGAGCTTGTCAAAGAGCAAAACTGGAATGCAGTATGGGAACAAAACTCGTTCGAGCCTATAGAGGTTGACGACAAGCTGGTCATCTACCCTACCTCCAGAAAGCAAGAATACCAAGACGGGAAATTCAAATACTATATAGAGTTAAATCCTGTTCAGGCATTTGGCAGTGGCTATCACGAGACGACAAGGATGATGCTGAGTTATATCATGGAAGAAGAGCTTGAAAACAAGGCTTTTCTTGATATGGGTTGTGGCACTGCTGTACTTGCCATTTTGGCACGCAAACGTAATGCGTTGCCAGTTGTGGCAATAGACATTGACCACTGGTCAACGGAAAACGCCATTGACAATGCCAAAATCAATAATGTATCTGACATTCAAGTGGTTTTGGGAGATGCAAGCGCAATAGAATCGCTGCGAACGGGATTTGATTGCATATTCGCAAACATAAATCGCAATATTCTCACACAAGACATTCCCCTTTACGTCAACTCATTGACCAAAGGTGGCTCGCTCTTTGTCAGCGGTTTTTATGCAGAAGATATGGATATAATCAGAAAAGTGGCTGAAGCTGTAGGTTTGGAATATAAGTCACATAAAAGCGAAAACAACTGGGTAGCCGCAAAATTTTCAAAATAGAATACTCCTACCCCAATTTCAGTCTCAGTATTTCAACAAAAAATCAACCCACATCCCCCTGTCTCACGTCCATACCCCTTCCTACTAACTTACCTGCCATACATTTTTGTTGAAATACTGAGACTGAAATTGACCTACCGTCACATCCGCTCTTCCTCTCTGCACACCTCAGAGACGTAGCCCATGCAAACCATAGACGTACCCCTGACCTATACATTCAGTTATCATGAAATACACACCATTCCTAAACACAAGAGCCTGTTTTTCACAATGTGTAAAACAGGCTCTTGTCATAAAAAAGCAAAGTTAGTTAAGTTATCTCATCTTGGCAGGCATCACGATACACAGCAGGATGTAAAGCAGCAAACCAGGGAATGCTGCGGTGAAAAGGCTGAGTATCAGGTATGCCACACGGACAAGCGTAGGGTCGAGTTCAAAATACTCGGCAATTCCGGCACATACGCCGCCAATCATTTTGTTTGCTGACTTGGTCAGCGGTCTTTTTCCATCCATATCAATATGCGTAAATAAAATGGTACTCCTTTTCGATATGCCTCCTGAGTTCTTCTGCACTCGAACTAAAAGAGAACGCCCGTTCAACTACAATATAATTGAGAGTGTCAGGACAATACTTGAAAGCCTCCTTCAGGAAATCCAGTTTCGCACTGTCGAAAGACATAGTCTCAGCCAGTTTCCTAATCCCTTCCGCTGGTATAGGCAACAGTTTTACACAGAAATAGGCGAAATCGACCTTATCCTGAGCAAACGACAATTTATTCAGTTGCTCAATCATCAGCGTCACCTGCTCAGGCGTGGCAACATACAAAGGCTGTTGCACACGCGGCTTAATACGATTGTCGGAAACCCCTGCCCTGCGATGAGATTCGGAAGGAACTGCCCTTCGAGACGAATGCCTATCCTGCGCACTAACACAAACAGAAAAGACAACCATCAAAACAACAAAAAAACTTCTCATAACACCATATTTTACATATTACAAACGTAAATAAAGACAAATAATCAATTACTTATGTATTTGTAAACACATTGTATTTTACAAATACAAAAAGATACAACCTACTTACCAATACCCCCGGAACTGCCGCCGACACGGGATCCCTCCTCAAGATTACCCACCTTCCTATACTTATGGTAAGTCATCTTACCGAAATTATAAGAGAGACCTACGGTAACTTTCTGGTTATAAAAATTCTGGTAATAAACGACAGACTGTGCGCCTCCCCCGTCTGTCATCTCAACATCCATTCTCATAGAACGGAAGATGTCGTCAACTTTCAGGGTCAGAGCCAGAGCCTTGTTGAGGAACTGCTTTTTGATACCTGCGTTAATCATATACATTTCCTGACACTTCATATAGCCATACACGACAGGCGATTGCCACCAACCATCAATGTCAAACTTGATGTCGTAAGGAAGGTGAAGCGTCAGGTCACCATAGACAGAGGCAGACCAAGTCTCCTGACGGTAGTCAGCGTTCTCGTTGAGCGAATAACCACCGGTAAGGTTTGCCGTCAGCGTCAACCAAGTGGTGTTGGTTGATTTGACATGAACCAACGGTATCTCGGTCAGCGCAAGAGTCAAGGAGTGAGCCTGATATTTACCGAAGTTCTCATTATGCAACTCAACGTCGCCATTGTCAAGCACATATACACGCTGATTTCTCATATCGCTCACCTGACCGTAATCATAGCTGAGGCTGACATACTGCGAATAGGCGACATTGAACGAGAAATTATTACCAGTCTCAGGCTTCAGGTCAGGGTTGCCCACCATTCTGGTCCGAGAGTCTATATATCTGACAAACGGGGCGAGCTGAGAATAGCTTGGACGGCCGATACGTCTGGAGTAAGAGGCGGAGAGCATCCAGTTATCCGTTGGTGCGTAAGCAAGGTACGCTGTAGGGAAAAGATTGAAATAAGGGTCGCCGCCTGTCGTCGTGTCAGCCGAAATCCAGTCGCCCTTAGCGTACGTCAACTCGCCACGAAGACCCAGCTTGGCACTCCAATGTTTGTCAAACTGCTTGGCTACAGAGATATAAGCCGCACCGACCTGCTCACTGTACTTGAAATCCTGCCTATCTGTCGAACTATACTCACCTATGACAGAATCGGTTGTCATGTGGTTATCGGTGTTCACCATAGACCACTTCAAGCCGCACTCAATCATACCGGTCTTCCAAAAAGCAGTCTGGAAATCCGCCTTTGCCGAAAAGATATTAACCTTCATGTCGGTATTGATACTGACATTCTCAAAGTTGCCATAGTAAGGGGCACCGGACGTATATTCAGTCCAGGCATCGTTTTTGTTATCAGACGCAAAACGGCTGTAATCCACATTGACGGTCAGCTCACGCATCAGGCTATCGGCAAACGTGTGTGTATAGTTCAGGTTTGCAGTGTGTTGTGGCGAATAAGCCTTCGAGTACGTCCGCGCATTCTGCGCCTGTATTCTGACACCATCCAGCAGCGTCTCGGACGTGTTTGGTTTCCTGCTGTCAGTAGAATAAGAAAACACAGGCACTTGCAGAATGAAACCGAAAGTATTCTTTCCGTCAATCATCCAGTCGTTAGTCAGCCTCATCATATAATACTGAAAATCGCATTTGTCATACTTGGATTTGCCGTTGACGGCAAGTTCGTGCATGATGCCTCCGTCAAAAGCATCACTAAACCGTGTCACGGTATTCGAGTTTGCCACCGCCAACTGGTCGTCATAACTCTGGCTGAGCATAAACGTCGTGTAAGTGTTCTTGCCGCTGTAGTTCAGGTTCAGCGATACGTTGTCGTTCTGCGAATACCTATCAATATCACTGAAATACATGCCTCCGTAATGTCCTGACACTGTGCCGCTCAGACCGCTGTTCTCTTTGCTGCGCTTCAGTTTGATGTCGATGACACCACCCTGTCCTGCGGCATCGTATTTAGATGAAGGATTGGTGATTATCTCGATTTTGTCAATCATAGAGCCGTCAGTCCCCTCAAGCAGTCCTCTCAGCTGTTCGCCGGACATATACGACGGTTTGCCGTTGATATAGACCTCAACGCTTTTGCCATTCACAGTAACATTGCCGTCCTTGTCAACGTTCACGCCAGGCGATTTCTTGAGAATGTCTGAGCCGTTGCTGCCGATAGCTAAAGTGGATTCTGAGACATTCAGCACTATTTTGTCGGCATGACGCTCGACGAGCCTCTGCTTTGCTACCACCTCGACTCCTTGAATGGTTATAGCCTCTTCGCGGAGAACCAGAGAGATATCGTTGACATTCTTAGAGACCGGCAAAATTTGCCTTGTGGTTTGATAACCAATGAACGAAACACTCAACACATACTTACCCTTAGCGACATTCTCAATGCTCCAACGTCCGTAATCGTCGGTTATGGTACCACCCGCCAAAGTGCTATCCTGCCGTAGGAGGGATACAGTGGCGTAAGGGATGGAGTTCCCTGCGGTATCATTGACGACACCGGCAATTTTGAAATTTTGGGCGACTGAAACGCCTGCGAATACAAGGGTTAGAGCCAAAAGCGATGCTATTCTCTTTATTGGTAACATATAGCTTCAATTATGGGTTGTTTAATAATTATGTTATTAGGTTATAGATAGGTTAGTGGGATGGCTTAGCTTACGCACGCCTCAGAAATGTTTTTTTAATGTTGCTCCAATATTATCTTTTAATCCAACCGCCGGATATTGCCCTGGCGTTTATATTGTCAAATCTCATCTCCTCCACGTCAATCTCCGCACCTGCCGAGGCATTAAGTTCCGCACGTTGTGCATTCCCTTTCAGGTCAACGTCAGCACCCGAGGTTGCATTGACCAAAAGCTCACTTACGTTGACAACGTCAATATCGACATCTGCGCCAGACTGTGCGTCAATGGTCAATTTACCAGTAGCGTCAACCTTTTTGACATCTATCTCAGAACCTTCTGAGGCCTTCAAAGTAAGGTCTTTACCCGAAAGACACCTTGTCTCGATTTCCGAGTCGCCTTTTGCGTCAAGGTTTACAATCTTGCCAGAGCAGTGAAGGGTCAGTTTCACCTCATGACGTGCTGGGCGTTTTTTCAGATAGACAGTGAAAACGCCATTCTCAACCTTGGTCTCTACCTTAGCGATGATTTTCACTGGGGCATAGACCTCGACTTTATCGACCGAGTCATGGACGATGGTCACCTCAACCTTTCCGTCTGTCTTTACTGAAGTGAAAGAACCGCTCAAAGGTCTTGTTTCGATAGAATAATCTGTCTGAGCATTAGCCGTAGTTAACGAAAAAAGCCAGAACAAAAGTGCATAAATTGCCACATTAATTGCTTTCATGATAAATAAGATTTTATTGTTTATATTTTTTCAAGTTATAGTGAAATCACTGGGTTATGGATAAGACACATTGACGGAAGAGTTGTCCCTGTTCGAGATTTCGACAAACCTCTGTCTTGGGCGCTTCACGTTAGCACCACTTGAAAGGTTCAGGTACAAGGTGTCTGTCGTCAGGTCTTCCAGGTCAACGGATGCTCCAGAGCCTGCCACGACATTGATTGTCTGCGCAATACCACACAATTCGACAGCTGCCCCTGACGAGAGGTTCAGGTTTACCGACGAGGCATTCAACCGTTCAACCTCGACCTCCGCTCCTGAATGGGCTTTAATATCCACCCTGCCTTCGGCGTTAAGTTCATCGAGTGAAACCTCAGAACCAGATTCCGCATTGATTATCAAACAACTATCAGCAAACATCCTGCCATTTACCTCAGCACCCGAATTGACATCCACGTCTTTGATTCTGCCGGAATGATGGACGACAATCCTGATATAATCATATTTAAGCATTTTCTTGACCACATCAATAAACAACACGCTATCAATCACACTGGTAGTAATACTCCTCAAAATAGTGGCAGGCGCCGAGACCTCCACCTTGTCAACCGTATCCTTCACAATATAGACCTCCACCTTGTTTGCATCTATCTTATTGAATGCCAACCCATCGCACCTAACCTCAGTCACCATATCCGCATGGTCATAATCCTCATACACACCCATGTTGCGAAGTTCTTTCTTAACACCCGGTATGCCTTTGTTCATCACAGGGAAGAGTGTACACAATGCGCCAACCACGCACAAAATCCATATTATCAGCCAGACAATGAACGTCTTACGGTTAGTCTCCCTGTTCGTGTGACGTATAGCCCTGATAATCATCTTGATTATGAAAACCAACGGGATTATCACCGATGCAAGCGCGAAAACGATAAACGCCACAGCAATACCCCAATTGCAATCAAGCGCCGAAATTCCCAACAGGTCATGAGCCGACGAGAACGCCACAGTTATAAATGCGAAAACCAATACAACAATGATTAACACGAGAAGTAATACCATAGGGACAAGCAATAGCGTACCTATCACTTTCAACAGAGTCACCACCACGTTGTCTGTCCTTACAGGCTCCATCTGCACATTGTTGTGCGAATAGTCGCTTATATTTTGCAGCGAAGGCTCAATGCCCTGCATCTCAAGTTTCTGCGCCACAGTCCTTGCTTCGGGAACTATTATCCAAAGCAATACGTAAATCAATGTCATCCAGCCAAATGAGGCACAAAGAAGCAAAAGGAATATCAGCCTCACCCATTTCACGTCCCACCCTATCAATGCCGCCATACCTCCTGCCACACCGGCAATCCTGCAATTGTCAACGCTACGGTAGAATTTGCGGCTGCGGCTTGATGTCTCTTTTTTCTCCTCGGTGATAGGACCAAACGTCTCAGGCGTGCCGAGCGTCTCTATGACTTTATCCACATCCTCGATTGAGATTACGTTTTTGTAACGACCTATCCGCTCACCGAACAGTTCGCCAACCCTTGCCTCAATGTCCTGCATAACCTCTTCACGTTCATCCTTTTCCAAGTGAAGGCGCAATTCGTTCAGATAGCCTTGCAGTTTCTCGTAGGCATCTTCGTCAATGTTGAAAACCGTTGAGTTCAGGTTTATTGTCAATGTCTTTTTCATTATCCTATTTTTTTGATGTGATTTACTAAATCGTTTATTTCGCCGAAAGCATGCTCCAATTCATCGAGCATTAAGCGTCCTTCGTCAGTGAGGAAAAAATACTTGCGTGGTGGTCCTTGCGTAGATTCCTCCCAACGATACCCCAACAGGTTGTTGTTCTTAAGTCTCGCAAGTAACGGATAGACCGTTCCTTCCACCACCTCGAAACCACCGTCGCGCATCGCCTGGATAATGTCGGAGGTATAAGCCTCGTGCTTATTGAGGCTAAGCATAATGCAATACTCCAAAATACCCTTGCGCATCTGCGATTTGATATTCTCAGTCGTATGTACCGCCATATCGTTATTTTGATAATTATTTGACGCTGCAAAGGTACGAAAAATTACAGTACCTTGCATAACAAAGTACTAAAAATTTTCCACATTAACTTCCGTTAATAAAATAGCATAAGTTATATAATTGATATTCAGAGGAATATAAAATGGGAAGTCCCACAACTATAGTTGAAAGTATATTGGAAATATGCGAAAAAAGGGGGAAAACGTGGGGCTTTGGGAGTGTCTTTGCGTGATGGAACGTCAGGAAAATTCGTGAATTGGCTGAAGGGACGTACAAAAGGCATGAGGTCGGAAGAAAGGGGTTGTTAGTCCGTACATCCTTCGGTGCTGCTCCGTTGGAAGTAAGTTTTTTTTGTCTTTTTGATTTTGGTCCTTGGCCATTGGATGGGGAATGGTGCGTTAAGATTTATTAGCGATTTGACTCAATTAACTCAATTAACTCAATTAATTTGGGGGATAGATGGGGAAAATCTAGTTGCTTTAGTTATTCTAGTTGCTTTAGGGCGCTACGTTTTTCCAGAGGTTCTAGAGATTTGATTTAGTGGGATGGCGATGCTAACGCTAACCAACCAAAACGATATAGAGCAAAGATAAGGTGACTTTAGCAAGCCACCTTATCTTTCAAGTCGTATTCCAACCCTTTGGACTTTGCCTCCAAGAGGGGGATTGTATTTGTATAGAGTGATTACGGAATGAAGCACCGAAGGGAAACTGTGCATAATGTTGTCAAGGATACGAGAAGCAAGATGCTCTATAAGTTTTGAATTATGGTGCATCTCACATTCGACAGTCTTGTACACATCTTCATAATTGACAGTAGCAGAGAGGTCGTCGTTCACACCACAATCATCAGGCACAGACATACTTAAATCAACAGTGTAACGTGTCCCTATGCGATTTTCCTCGGGATAGACCCCGTGAAAGGCATAGAATTCCATTCCCTCGATTAGGATTTCCATCACTTACCAGCGATAGTTTCAATCTCGACAAGCGCACCCATAGGAAGTGACTTGACAGCGAAAGCAGAACGAGCTGGGCACTCCTCTTTGTAATACTGTTTATAGACCTCGTTCATAGCACCGAAATCAGCTATGTCAGAAAGGAATACGGTGGTCTTGACAACATCCTTGAAATCATAGCCAGCCTCAGTAAGGATAGCCTGCACGTTACGGAGTGACTGGTGGGTCTGCTCGGCGACGCCACCCTCTGGGAATTTGCCCGTGGCAGGGTCTATTGGCAGCTGGCCAGAGATAAAGAGCATTCCGTTAACCATAGTAGCCTGGCTATAAGGACCGATAGCAGCAGGCGCATTTTTTGTAGCGATTACCTTTTTCATAACTCAATAATTGTTTTATTAATTGTATTTATTAGATTCTCCCTCTGTTCCTGAGTGAATTTTGCCATCATTTCAACGACATAGCCATTATCGAAAACCTCAAGAAACCGTCCGGCATCATTTATAATGCCATAAGCCTCATTAACCAGAGCCTCGCACTCCCCTTCCCCCATCATTATATTATTGACGGCAGCAAAAACAAAAATGTCAGGTTCGGCATCAGACGCCTTGCATGCTTTATAAAAATACTTTGCGGCATCATCATACTTGCCAGTCAACGACAACGCCAACGCAAGATTAGCCCAAACAGAATAACAAGGCATGGCATATTCAAGCTTGAACAACAACGGGATAGCCTCACCGTAGAGTTCATTCCCGCACAACAAAGTGGCAAGTGATTTAGCGACAGCGTTATCCTCTGGGAGCAACGCCATGAGCCGCCTATATATTTTTATACATACAGACTGGTCGTCATTCTTGGCGGAATGGCAATGAGCCATACGCCTGAGAGTCCAAACGTCATCTGGCAAAATTATATCCGATTTGTCATAATACTCAATGGCAGAAGAGTAACGCTCCAACTGTTCATGGCAATACCCCATTTTTTGGAACACATGGACATCAGAATCAATAACCTCATCGACACATATCTCGAACAATTCAAGCGCAGTGGCGTAATCCCTTGCAGAAAAAGCGGCATTGGCAAACGTAGCGACGACATCGACAGAGAAAAGATTTTTCAGGACTGTGAGTGAACCCGCCTCCTGGATTTTCTCGAAAGGTGAGATAAAATCGGAATGATTTGGGGCAAGATTATAGAACCTGAAAACATTCATAACGGCGTACCGAAGCCTAAGAGCGAACTGCACCTCATCAGACTTCTTCAAATCATCGTCCACCATATCCTGAAGTTCATTCATCTTGCTAACTCCCATATTTCCCAAAGCAGCCTCCATATTGTGTATGCCCATGGACTTAAACATCATAAACAAAGAGTAACGGTCAGAGTCGCAGATATTTGCAACACGAGAAAGGAGTTCAACCCCCTTCTCGTCCACACCTTGGACGGAGGTTAGTTTACGGTAATTCAGCGTGAAAGGGAAAAACCAGTGCGCAGTGTCAGAAAAAAACGGATAACCTTTCATAGCCTTGAAAGTGGCGAAATTCACATCTTTGCCCTTCAACTGCATATCGTTAATCTTGCGCATCTTATCCATCAACGGCGAACCTTCCAAAAGAGACTCCCAGTCTGGGTTCTTGCCCTTGTCGATTATCTGGTCTATGTGCAGGTCAGAGCGTTTCTTAAGGACCTCTGGGTAAATGTTTTTCTCGAATTCTCTGGCGATAACCTTTGTTTCGTTAGTCTTGAACAACAGGTTCATAGCCTGCGTAAGTTTCGCCCCACAATCACCGTCGGCGCAAAACATTGCGAAGGCCAGCCGTTGGTTCTCGTCGGACGATATTCGCTCGGAATGGCTAACCAAGATTACAGCCAAAGCGACAAAAGCCTCTGGGGTACGCATCTCCATCAACAGCCTGACCATGGCACGGTCGTAATACCTTACGCAACGTAACATCATTGCATAGACCACAAGAGAAAGGACGAACGAATTGCTGCGTGCTATGAAATCGCCAAGTGCGGTAATTACGGCAGGAGAGGTTTTGCCAGAGAGCCAAATCTGGCGGAATAGGAGTATAAGTTCAGCGTCACAATTGGCGTCAATCACCGCAGTGTCATACTTACGCGACAAAGCAATGAGCAGCATCTCGTCAGAAATTCGCGAATTATCCCTTACCACGTATTCATAACGCCTATGTTCACGTATCGCACAGCCTTCCCTAAGGTCGTCATTAAGTTCATAAACCATAGCCTTCAGGTTCTCCATCATCGAATGGTCCTGGTACTTGAAACATTGACGGCAGAGCATGACAATATTGTCGTAACGCTGCTGAACCTCGTAATTCTCTTTTTCCACGAATGGCTTCATCTTTCGCAGCACGAAAGAGACCATATCGTCTTTCAATCTGTCTATCGGGACATTATACATATTCACCCAAGTGCGCTTATCCTGCGCAACTGCTGTTCATTTAATATAACTATCTTTTTGCCAACCAATTCAATGACCCCCTCGTCATGAAACGAGGCAAGAACCCTAATGGCATTTGCCGTGGTCATATTGGCGTAATTTGCTATCTCTTCGCGCTTCAACACGCAATTAAGGCAACCAGTGTCGTCATCACGGCCGAAAGTCTCCATAATTATAAGCAAAGCATCAGCCATGCGCCCGCGAGTGTGTTTCTGGGTAAGCGAAACAAGCCTATTGTCAATAATACCCAAACGCACAGAGAGGTCACGGATGAAATTCATGCCGATGATAGGGTTATTAGAGATTATCTTCTTGATAATGCTCAATTTAACGACGCAAACCCTCACGTCAGTCATAGCCACAGCGGTAAGAGTGTAATTCTCCTTAACGAAATATGGTCTGTAACCAAAGAAATCGCCAGCCTTGACCAACCTTACCACCTGTTTACGGTCCATACCATCCTTATAAATCTTCACCTTCCCCTCCGTCAGGCAGAAAAGTTCCGTAGGCTTGTCCCCTTCACTGTAAATAACCTTGCCCTTCTCGTACTCTCTTTCGACCTCTTCAAGCATCAAAGTATGCTTCTCGTCGCGAACAATACCATCGAAAAGCATACCATAGTCGAATATGTGCAGTTTCGTTTTCATTTAGCGTGCAAAGGTACGATTTTTATTTGAAACCAACAAAAAATAACAGCAAAATATTTTCCATTTTTCGTGCGGCTATTCAATAATTTATTCGTAACTTTGCAAATTGAAAAACGATACCGCAAAACACATCTAACAAATAAACATAAAGTATTATGCCACAGTTATCTGAAAAGGGTAAAATCATGCCGGCTTCACCTATCCGCAAGCTGGTACCATTCGCCGACGCTGCCAAAAAGCGTGGCGTGAAAGTCTATCACCTCAACATCGGTCAGCCTGATATCGCCACTCCTCAGTGCGCCCTTGACGCTGTCCGCGCCTACGACGGCAAGGTAATAGAGTACAGCCACTCAGCCGGCAACCTCTCATACCGCAAAGGTCTTACGGAGTACTACAAATCCATCGGCATCAACATCACCGAGGACGAGATTATCGTGACAAACGGTGGTTCGGAGGCTATCACCATCGCAATGATGGCTTGCTTGAACCCAGGTGACGAAATCATCATCCCTGAGCCATTCTACACAAACTACAACTCTTTCGCCCTTCAGGCAGGTGTCAAGGTGTTGCCTATCCGCACGTCAATTGACAACGATTTCGCCTTGCCTTCAATCGAGGAGTTTGAGAAGATTATGACCCCTCGCACAAAGGCAATCATGATCTGCAACCCTAACAACCCTACAGGCTACCTCTATTCAGCAGCCGAGCTTGAGACACTCCGCCAGATTGTCCTCAAACACGACCTCTTCCTCTTTGCCGACGAGGTTTACCGTGAGTTCTGCTATGGCGGCAACAAGCACATCTCCTGCATGAACCTTCAGGGTTTGGAGAACAACGTTGTCCTCATGGACTCTGTATCAAAACGTTACTCGATGTGCGGTGTACGCGTTGGTGCCATCATCTCACACAACAAAGAACTCATCAACGCCGCTCTCCGTTTTGGTCAGGCACGTCTCTGTCCTCCTTTCTACGGTCAGTTGGCCGCCGAGGCTGCCCTCAAGACTCCAAAGGATTATTTCGACGGTGTATATAATGAGTATATCGCACGCCGCGACTATATGGTTAAGGCCTTGAACGAGATTCCTGGCGTTTACTGCCCTAATCCAAAGGGTGCTTTCTATACTGTGGTACGTCTTCCTATCGACGACTCAGAGCGTTTTGCAAAATGGTTGCTTGAGGAGTTCCAGTTCGAGAACAAGACAGTGATGGTTGCCCCTGCCGCCGGCTTCTACTCTACCCCAGGTTGTGGCAAGGACGAGGTACGCATCGCTTACGTGCTCAAGATTGACGACCTCAAAGAGGCAATCCGCTGCTTAGGCGAAGCCCTCAAGGTATATCCTGGACGCAAATAAACAACACACTAATTATATTAAAAAGAGGGCAACCCACAGGGTTGTCCTCTTTTATTAAAACAACAAGCGAAAGTGTTTAACGAATCTCGAGTGGGTATTTTTGGATAACAAAAGTGTTAGCGTGAAATATTGAACACCCAAACATAATCAAGTGCGTTCAACTGACTTCTATCCAACCCTTTAAGATTGATAATCAACTTGCCGTCACGTGATTGTCGCCATTTCAGTTTGCCGTCACAGCCCAACAGTGTCACGACACAACCTTTCTCTATCCGTGGAAATCCTTCAACTATAACCTCATCACCTGGCCGCTCGAACTCCATAATGTACCTCACGCCGCTCTTTGGCTGCATAGTAAACGCCCTGATTGTTTGCTCGTACTTATACACGCCACTCCAACCATTTATCGCCTTGACCAACGAAGTATCGCCAGCAATGATTTTGCATAGTCTCACACGAGCCTCAAGTTCCTTCTCGTAATAATGCACCCTCATTTTGTCACCAAGGCGCACATCAACCAACGAGCCATTTGCGATGGTATCACCGTTCAAAGTCACGACCGCCTCGTCGTCAGCATCCGCAAAGAGTGCATAACGCCCAACTTCAGGCTCGCCTTCCCAAATGACCTCAAAACAATCAGTCTTTCCTCCTGCGACTGGTGCATTTCTAACCCAATCATAATCAATAACATCAGCACGCTCCAACTCGATAGAAGCATGCCTATTCTGTTGTGTCATCACCTGACCAGCGTCGTTATTCATAGGGCGACTGCCATAAATCGCCTCACCATTAACCTTCAGCCAACGACCCAGTTCCCTCAACCTATCTTGCTGCACGAAAGGAATCGTACCGTCGGCATTAGGACCAACATTCAAAGTCATTCCCCCACCGTTAGCCACTAACTCGGCAAAATGCTGGATTAACTCCTTTGAAGTCATAATATTCTCCAACAACTCATTACGGTTAAGTCCGAAACTCCTTCCCAAACCCCTGCACTCAGCCCACGGACGGTCAGTAACCTGAATGCCAGCACTATATTCAGGTGTCAGGAAACCATGCTCGGTGCCTCCGCCCCAACGATTATTCACTATAGCGTCTGAGCCAACGGTGTTATAGAAAAAACTTATCAACTCCTTGGATCTCAACATCTCAGCACTGAAATCCCAATCACCATCAGAGAAAATCAAATCAGGCTTATACCTTGTCACCAACTCTTTGAACTGCGGCACCATATACTCGTCAACATACCTGCCGACGCTGTCGTTCGGATCAACCGTCCAACGGTGCAGAGGGTTGCTCCACTCGGGCAAAGAGTAATAGAAACACATCCTCAGCCCAACCTCACGGATACTCTTGGTCAATTCACCGACAATATTCCTTTTGGGACCGCTGACAACGCTATTCCATTCAGATTGCTGAGGCGAATCCCAAAGACAGTAACCGTCATGGTGCTTTGTCACCAAAACGACATACTTAGCCCCAGCATCCTTGAACATCTCAGCCCAGTGAGTAGGACTCCATAATTCGGCATGCCAATAATCGGTCAATTTTGCGTATAACTCCTTAGTTGACAAAGTGGTATCGCCATAATTCGCCATTACTCCCATCCTTGCTGGGCTGTGACCCATCAGACCTTTATACAGCCATTCAGCATAGCCCTCGGGGTGGGCATAAGCTGGGACAGAGTAGAGTCCCCAATGGATGAAAATACCCAACTTAGCCTCGTCAAACCAAGAAGGGTAACCTCGTTCGTTCAACGATTCCCATGTAGGCTCGACATTCTGTGCCAAAGCCCCCTGCATAGCTGCCAACAAAAGCAGCACGACAACCAATTTTCTGATTTTCATAGTATTAACTATATGTCTAACAGCCATCACAAATAATAAAAAAACATCCACGGACCACTGAACCTCATAATTTCACGTATTTTTCCCTCATCATTAGATTATAACAATGTATTTTGCATTTTGAGCAAGTGTGTTTATTATTTTTCAAACCTACATTTATCTCCAACCTTTCAAAAGCATATTGTCTTACCTCCTCGCATTCCAAGCAAAGTTCATCAATCAAATCACTGAAAACGTGATAGGGACAATAGTTTTTATAGTTATTCTAGGTGTTCTAGGACGTTGCGCTTTTCTATAGGTTCTAAAAGTAATAGAAATTTGATTTAGCGTGATGGCGAGCAAACGGTAACAACTAAAAACGTTATAAAGCCAATAAAACACGATTAATATGTAAAAAAAGACCAACAGTCTCCCGACTATCGGTCTTTGTGGGCGTTGACGGATTCGAACCGCCGACCCTCTGCTTGTAAGGCAGATGCTCTAAACCAGCTGAGCTAAACGCCCGT
>JAKSNS010000013.1 GCA_024399545.1 Paludibacteraceae bacterium | reverse complement strand
TCAAATATGTATTTCTGCAATATGAGCCATTGCAGAAAAATTCCCGAAGTCAAGATGATTTGTATAGGGTCTGAAATGCGGTATTCTTTAATTAGTTTATTTACTTCGTAAAATAGAAAACAGCCAACCATCGGAATGGTTGGCTGTTTTTATACCTAGCTGCATACGTCCAGCAGGGTTGTTCAATGCTCCTTCTCTGGCACCATAAAGCGGATAAAGGAGACTGGACCGTCGATTTTGCGGGCTTGCTCATTGTATGAAGCCGCCATGGCAATATGCTCTACTCCATAATATGGTTGGTCGAACCAATCGTAAACCAATGTTGTCTCGGTCATGTCAAAGATTGGGAACTGCATCTGCCAGTCAATGCACATGTCGAGGTAGGATGCGAGGGCGTTTCTCACACCTGCATCAGTGAAGTCGTCGCCATAGTCAAGAATATAGTCCTCAACAAGCCAAACCTGTAGCACGTAAGTTTCTACACTGTCGCCGGGTATAGCTGTAACTGTCACATTGGTAGAGTCGTATGTCAAAGCAATGACATTGTTGGTAACAACTGGAGGGTTTTCCGTCGTGTCAGGTGGGGTTACTGGACTGTCTGGCGAATTTGAGTTGTCCTTCTTGTCGCATGATATTAATGCGAGGAGTAGAAGAGGAATTATTAGCAAGTATTTTTTCATAGAGCTAATGGTTGGTTCTATTAATTATGTTTTACGTTTATAGGCTGGTGGTTCATGGTTGGATGTTTTTGAATTTATTTTTGCATTTTGCTGACTTCCATTCAGTCACAATGTTAACATCGCTCCTTCATTCAAGTACGCAATCTGTCAAAAAAATAAGCTTCAAAATCGTCTCAACCTATTAATAGAACCACACTAATGTTATTTGGCGACTGCTTCAAGACGCTTCATCATTGAGAATATGAATATAGCCGCAAGCGAGCAGACTGCGATGAGTATTGACCAAAGTACCCAAAGTGGGAGTGGTCCCCAAAGTGAACCTATGATGGACATAAGGTAATTGCCAATGGCTGTGGCGGCAAACCATAGTCCCATCATCATACCTTTGTACTTAGGAGGTGCGACCTTCGATACGAACGAGATTCCCATTGGTGAGAGGAAAAGTTCAGCCAACGTCAGTACAAGGTAGGTTGAGATTAGCCATTCAGGAGATGCCAGTTGGTCGGCTGCTATACCTGTTTCTGCCAGTTGGTTAGGCGTAGGCATTCCTATTGATGCAAAGACCATAACCAGATAGCCAAGGGCGGCAATAATCATGCCAATGCCTATCTTGCGTGGCGCAGAGGGTTCCTTCCCTTTTCGTGCCAATGCCCCAAATACTGCCAAAGAGACAGGCGTGAGGGCAACCACGAAGAATGGGTTGAACTGTTGGAACGTCTGTGGAAGTACATCTATCGATGGTTCCATACCGTTGTACAGGTAATACGCTCCAAAGAATGATACAAGTGTCACAATAGTCGCCAAACAGCGTGAAGATGTCTTTGCTGATTGGAATATTGCGAAAAGCCCATAAACCCCTATCACTACAAGGACGAGGTTAAGGATGCTGAAGCCAAAACGGGTGAAGCCTGTAAGGCCACTCAACTGTGTATAGTCACGTGCGAAGAACGTAAGTGTAAGACCACTCTGCTGGAAAGCCATCCAGAAGAAGATTACAACGGCAAAGACAAGACAGAGTGCGGTGATACGTTGGCGAGTCTCGGTTGGAGACAATTCCTCGACTTTGACTGACGACGTATTGCCTGCCGTTGCTTGCTGTTTGCTGTTCACATCGGCATGTTTGAAGTATGGCCGGCCGATGATATATACAAAAATTGAGAAAATCAGAGAGATGCAAGCTACTGCGAAACCCCAATGGTATGCTCCGGAGAGGTTGTCGATGTAATATTGTGAGAATTGGGCAAGATCACCGTTCCATGCTCCTTGTGCTTGAGCAAGTTCCTTATATTGGGCAAGTGCCTCTGGTTTGATTGAGCCATCAAGGAATTGGTTTGCCCACTGTGGAATTTGCGACACGTAAGTCAGGTTTGCCTTACTCATGAAATACTCCGTAATCTTCGTAGCTGCCGTGGGTGCGAACATAGAGCCGATGTTTATTGCCATATAGAATATGGAGAAAGCTGCGTCACGACGTTCTGCGTATTCTGGGGCATCGTATAGGTTGCCCACCAGCACTTGGAGATTACCCTTGAAAAGGCCCGTGCCAAGTGCTATGAGAAATAGTGCACCGACCATTGCTGCAATGCCCACACCATTCTGAGGTGCTGGCAACGCAAGTGCAAGATAACCAAGGAACATAACCACTATGCCCCAGGTAACCATCTTGCCATAGCCTCGGCGATCTGCAAGCATACCACCGATGATGGGAAGGAAATAGACACATGCCATAAAACCGGCATATATCTGCGATGTCATTACGCTCGAAAAACCGAATTTCGCCTGAAGGAAAAGGGCAAAAATGGCGAGCATTGTGTAATATCCAAAACGCTCGCCAGTGTTAGCAAGCGCTAGGAAATACAGACCTTTTGGTTGTCCCTTGAACATATCGTTATTTATTTGGCAACTCGTTCGAGCCATTTAACCATACCGAGCATTACTCCCATCGAAACGAAGCAGATTATAAGGAATACAAGCCAGCAATACTGTATTGACCAAGCGTTGTACATTTTAGGACCGAGGAAGATGAATAGATTGCCAATTGCTGTTGCACCAAGCCATAGACCTTGGCAGAGGCCTACCATATTGCGAGGGGCGACTTTAGATACGAACGAGAGCCCGAGTGGGGAGATGAAGAGCTCGGCTACTGTAAGGAAGAAATATGTCACTATGAGAACCCAAGGTTGTGCTTTTACCCAACCATTATCTGTGCGGACAGCCTCAGAAGCGTCACGGAAGATTGTTCCTGAAGGGTAACCTGCGTCCATTGAGAAGAGGGTGAGGAAAAGGTATGCGAGACCTGCTATGAACATACCTATGGCAATCTTGCGAGGGGTTGATATGCCTTTGCCACGACGGTCAAGTCCTTGGAAGAACCACATTATAGGGAACGTCAGTATGATAACGAAGAATGGGTTGAGTGCTTGCCAAATTTCAGGAGCGACCGAGTCTGTCTGGACGAAATCGCGGGCAAAGACTGAGAGTGACTGGCCATTCTGATGGAATGAGAACCAGAAGAAGATGGCAATGCCGAGCACTGCAAAAAGGGCAGCCATACGCTGCTTGATTTCTGTAGCCATGGCCTGTTTCTCCTCGGCTGTGTATTCAACGACTTGCGTAGCCTCTTTCTTGGATGGTTGAGGGAATGTCTTTTTGTTGCAAAGGAAAATCACTAAGGATATGAGCATTGCCGCTACTGAAGCTATGAAAGAGAAGTGGATACCTGTGTTGAATACATTGATGTACTCAAGGCAGAATTGGGTCATATCTGTAACTGCTGAAGGGTCAACGACAGAAGCATTGAATGTTTCTGTAAATTTCTCAACAAGGTTTGTTGGTAATTCTCCATGGCACTCCAGATATTTATGGCAGAGTCCAGCCATATCTGAGTTGTAGATGAAGTTATGCTTGGTTAACCACCAACTACGTAGCACAGGGGCAATGAATGGTGCGAAAAGACCACCTACGTTGATGAACATGTAGAAAATCTGGAAACCTGAGTCACGTTTTCCTTTGGCAATGGCAAGTGCCTCTGGTCCTTCCTTGGCTGCTTCTGCTTCGAATTCATCGTACATTTTGCCGACAATGGCCTGAAGGTTACCCTTGAAAAGACCGTTACCGAAAGAAATCATCAACAATGCGAAACATGTGAAGACAAGGATTGCCCACCACTCACTTTCATTGCCGTAAGAGTTGAACAAAGGGATAGCCATACATACATAGCCAAGGGCCATGATAATCAATCCCCATTGGATTGTGCGGTTGTAGTTTTGCGTACGGTCAGCGATAATACCACCAACCAAACTGAGCACGTATATGCCGAAATAGAAAACGGCATAGATGATACCAGCGGTGTCATCGCTCAAACCAAATTTTGAGACAAGGAAAAGAAGGAGGACGGCATTCATAATGTAGTAACCGAACCTTTCGCCCATGTTACTGAGGGCAGCCGCAATAAGCCCTTTTGGATGTCCTTTCATAATGATTAAAATGTTTATTGATTAGAAATTAATTTGTTTTTCAATGGATTGGCGTACATTTCAAGCAGTTTGTGCCAAATAAAATCCATATCAGGATTAGGGATGTCAACCTTGGCAAGTTGTCCACGGAGGTAGGACTCAGAGGCACTGTCTGGGGTTTTGTCTCCATACAGTTGCGAGTATGCCCACTCGTTTATTGGGTATATAATATAGTTTGAATGTATAGTATTGTCGATAAGACGGCAGACAGCCTCGGATTGCTGTTTGCGGTTTAGGTTTTGTGCTGACAGTCGCTCAAGTTCAGGGTTTATTGATGGCGCAAAGTGTATATTGATGCGTCCATGATAACCTTGGATGCCCGTCCTCATACTTACCACATCGTCCATAGGTCCTTTGCGGAAACCGGGGTTGTCACGACGCTGCTGAAACTCTATTGCCTTCAGGTAATCGCAAGGGTCGAATTCGTATGAGAAAGTGGTAGGGTGGATGTTGAGCGGTATGAGGTTCTCAATCAGTGATGACCCACCACTCATCGAAAGCATCTTTATCAGACTCTCTTGTGTTAGGTCCGTTGCGTCTTTCGAACGTCCTTCACGTTGGGCCATCCAGACTGAGTTGCCTTTTTCAGTAATGGTATAGCGTACGTATGCGCTCAGATGGGCGAACGAGGTCATCATCTCGCCTCGGTTTAGGTTACGACGAACGGTGAAACTACGGCTGAGACGTACGAAATCGCGAATCCATGGGCGTGCGTAAAGGTTGTCGCCTATGGCTATCTCTGATGTGTTGCGGAATTTGCGAAAAAGGACAAGGTTTATGTATGCGGGATCAATTGTTATGTCACGATGGTTGGTCAGGTATAATTCCGCATGTGATGTTACGTTTCCTGTCCCCGTTGATGTAACTTCTTGCGAGTTTTTCAGTGCATATTTCTCAAGCATTGGGTACTCGTAGGCAAGCTGAAAGTCGAGGACTGAGGTGAACGAGTCTGCTTTTTGCTCGATTTCATTGATGTTAATGCCTGGAATTGCAGATGCGACCTGACGGAATTCCGGGTCTTTGCACAAGCGATGCAAGACCTCGGGAACCTCAGAATCGGCTATTGGTCGGATGTCGTCAAATATCGATTGTTCCATCTTTTATATGAATTATTCTGTCTGACTTGGAAGCAAGTTCCTCGTCATGTGTTACTATGAATATCGTTAATCCAAACTGGTCACGCAAATCAGAAAATAATGTGTGTAGTTCGGAGCGGTTTTGCGAGTCAAGACTGCCGGAAGGTTCGTCGGCAAGTAGTAGCGATGGGTGGTTTACGATGGCACGTGCGACGGCTACTCGTTGTTTCTCGCCACCTGAAAGTTCGGACGGTTTGTGGTTAGCACGGTTTTCCAATCCAAGGAATTCAAGAAGACGCATAGCCTCTTTTCGAGCATCACTGAATGCCGCACCACCAATCAATGCCGGCATCATTATGTTCTCTGTTGCGGTGAATTCGGGCAAAAGCTGATGAAATTGGAAAACAAAACCTAATTTGCGATTGCGAAATCCAGCCATTTTGCGCTCGTTGAGGGACAACACGTCAATACCGTCAATGATGACTTTTCCAGAGTCGGGCGAGTCAAGAGTGCCGATGATTTGTAGTAGGGTGGTTTTGCCTGCACCGCTTGGTCCCATCAGTGATACTATCTCGCAGGGTGAAACGCTAAAGTTTACACCCTTGAGGACTTCAAGTGATCCGAATGATTTATGTATGTCTGTTACTTTTATCATATCATTCAACTTAGCGATTCCTTATTGTCTTCTAATGACTGAGCCTTATCTGTCTCAACTGCTATAATGTCTCGTATGACGACACTGGCCATGTGGCAACCAAATATAGCTGGCATATATGATATAGTGCCTACGTTTGAGTGTTTGTTCTGTTCTCCTTCGGTGATTTCGACCTTTTCGCGGTCAACGACCTCGTCAGAATAGACAACTTTGAACCCTGTGCGTATGCCTAAATGATGAAGCCTCTTGCGCACCATCCGAGCCAATTTGCAGTAGTTGGATTTGGCAATGTCGTCAATGCGTACACGCATCGGGTCTGTTTTTCCACCACTACCCATCGAACTGACAACTGGTATGTTTCGTTGACGTGCGGCATAGATTAGAAAGACCTTTGGCGCAAGGGTGTCTATTGCGTCAACCACATAATCGTAGTGGCTCTCGTCAAGTAATGCGTCGGTCAATTCGTCCTTTAGGTAGATTTGCCGTGCATCTACTTCAATGTCTGGATTGATATCTTCCAATCGTGATTTCAGCACTTCGACTTTTAGTTTGCCGACAGTCGAATTGAGTGCTATCAGTTGTCGGTTGATATTTGTCTCCGATACTACGTCAGGGTCGATTATCACTAAATGCCCAACACCGGAACGGGCGAGCATTTCGGCAGTGTATGCCCCTACACCACCAGTACCGACGATGAGGATACGTGAACTACGCAGTTTTTCGCAGTTGTCATTGCCCATCATTAATATGTTCCGTTCGTCCCACATTAGGCTGATTCTTGTCAGTATATCAATATTCCCACAAATGCGGCAATGACTATCATCAGCATAGGGCTAACTTTTAGCCATTTTGTGGCAGAGAAGGCAGCGGCAAGTATGAGCCATGCTTTCCAATCACTATATCCTTGCCCGAATGTCTCTTCTGTAATCAACAGCAGTGCCGCAGCTGCTATAAGTCCTATTATGGCAGGCTTGAGCATTTTCATGATGCTTTTGACCCAGGGATTTTCATTGAAACGTGCCATCATTGTGGCTACAATAATCATGATGATGAATGACGGTAACACTATGGCTGATGTCGCCACAAATGAGCCGAAGACTGAATCCGTGGCGAGATAACCAGCGTATGTCGCTGTGTTTATGCCTATAGGACCAGGTGTCACCTGACTTATTGCCACCATGTCAGTGAATTCCTGTGCAGTCAGCCATGGATGATTCTCCACAACCTCATATTGTATGAGTGAGAGCATTGCCGCTCCACCTCCAAAGCCAAAAAGGCCAATCTTGAAGAATGTTATGAAGAGTTGCAGATAAATCATCTTTTATGGGCTTTGTAGTATTGCGTGGCAATACCCGTAAGTATCGCCAGACATATTATAAAAACAGGCGAGATTTTCAGTTGCCATATCAGCAGAGCGACCGCAACAGGTATGAATGCCATTTTCCAGTTAAGCCCTGCTGTCTTCGAGAGTTTGAAGACTGGAACCGCTATCAGGGCAATGACGGCAGGCCGGACAGCTGAGAAGGCTTTGCGAACATAGACATTGTCCTGAAATTGCGTAAAGAATATGGCGATAATCAGTATTGCGATGAACGACGGCAGGACGGCACCAAGGGCACTGACAAGAGCCCCCTTGCGTCCAGCTATCTTATTGCCTGTTAGTATGGATATGTTGACAGCCAATATTCCCGGAGCGGTCTGCGCAAGAACGACAAGGTCAAGGAACTCTTCGCGGAGCACCCATTTGCGGCGGTCAACCACCTCATGTTCGATGACTGATAACATTGCGTAGCCTCCACCTATAGTGAATGCGCCAATCTTGCAGAATGTCAGGAACATTAGTAACAGCATTACAGTTTGTAGGCAGTGTTTTCTATCTTGGCTGAGCCAGTGATGTCAAGCGTAATAGGAATTACGATTTGAATATTTGTGGAGGCAGAGCCTGTAGCGTCAGAATGCCATGTCATTATGCCATCTTGGAGAGTGGCGGTTTTGTGTACAAGTGAGTAAGTTACTGGGAGTGTTATACCGTCAAGGAAATCGACCTGTATGAAGTCGCTTGGTTTGATGGTGACGTTTTCAGTGGAACTCTCAAGTATAAGGTTGTTGCCGCTTACAAGGGCTGTGCAGTTGTAAAAACCTGACACTATCACTTGGTTATCCTTTTCAGGGTCTTTCGCTATCGTAAGGCTAAATGACCTCTGAACTGGAAAACTGTCTGGAATGAGGGCAGAGACTGTTTCATTGGAGGTTTGGAGGAAGAGGACGGCGTCAATGGCCAATTCGTACTCGCCTACAAAGGCTTCACGGACATCGATTGTTGGCTCTGTTGGATTGTCTTTGGAATCTTTGTCTTTCTTACATGATACAGATGCAAGAAGGATTAATGCGAGAAATAGAATCTTTTTCATATTTGTTGTTTTGGTGTTAGAGATTATTCATAGTGTTGGAATAAGAAGTCATTGTAAGGGAAACGCTGTATATGAATCGCTTTTACACGTTCGTAAAGGATATGCTTGAGTTCCTCTATATTTGTACGTGCCGAGGCTGAGACGAATATGCAGTCGTCACCCATGCGCGACATCCATGTCTGACGAAGTTCGTCGAGACTGTAGTTCTCGCGTTTTTTCTCCGACAGGTCATCTTCGTCCTGCGGGGTGTATGTGAATGCGTCAATCTTGTTGAATACGATTATCGTTTGTTTCTTCTCCTTGCATACCTCAAGAAGCGTTTTGTTGACCACTTCATACTGCTCCTCGAAATTAGGATGGGAGATATCCACTATGTGTACGAGAATGTCAGCCTCCCGTACCTCGTCAAGTGTGCTCTTGAAAGATTCGATGAGCGTTGTAGGGAGTTTCCGGATGAATCCTACGGTGTCAGACATTAGGAAAGGAAGGTTGTCGATGATGACTTTGCGGACTGTGGTGTCAAGCGTGGCGAAGAGTTTGTTCTCGGCAAAGACATCGCTTTTCGAGAGTAGGTTCATCATGGTTGATTTGCCAACGTTTGTATAGCCTACAAGGGCGACACGAACCATTTTCCCCCGATTCTGCCGCTGAGTGGTCATCTGACGGTCAATGGAGAGAAGTTGTTTCTTGAGCAAGGAGATGCGGTTGAGTATTATACGGCGGTCAACCTCTATCTGAGTCTCACCAGGGCCACGCATACCTATACCGCCCCGCTGACGTTCAAGGTGTGTCCACATACCAGCAAGGCGAGGAAGCAGGTACTGGTATTGCGCCAATTCTACCTGCGTCTTTGCGTATGCTGTCTGGGCACGTTTCGCAAATATGTCAAGAATCAGGTTGGTGCGGTCAAGAACCTTTATCTTGAGTTCGTTTTCTATGTTGCGAAGTTGCAATGGCGATAGTTCATCGTCAAAGATTACTATACCAATAGGGTAGTCACTCTCTTTCTGAAGCTCGATGTAATCGGCGATTTCTGCCAATTTTCCCTCGCCTACGAATGTTCGTGAATTTGGTGCGGGAAGACGCTGAAGGAACTGTTTTTGGACTTTCGCTCCTGCTGTGTCGGCAAGGAAGGCAAGTTCGTCAAGATACTCACGAGCCTTTGACTCCTTTTGTTGAGGGGTTATCAAGCCAACAAGTAAGGCGTTTTCGCAATATATTTCGGTGTTCTCAATCATTCGTGTTTGTTGAAGTTTTCAAGTCGTGATGTACGGCGTTCGGAAACTATGAGGAGAGCCTGTTCGCGTATGTCTTCAGGAAGGATTATGTTTCGTAATTGTGTGCTACGTATCCAACCAGCGACATCTTGTTCTCTAAGAGTAAAGAAGACGTCTTCAACCATTTTAAGTTGTTGGTTTGTCATCTCTTCAGGTGCAATCCCTGCCAGTGTGTCAAGTTCCTCGTCGTCGAAGTAGATTATATCGTCAGTCTTGGTCAGTAGTGAGTCGCGCTCGCATACGGCATGTGCCCCGCAACAATCGTCAGGAATGGTTTTTACCTCTGATTCTGGGGTCTCTCGGTTTACTTTCCGAATATAAATCCCAGCCAAAGATAGCAGTATAACCAAAACGGCGACAACTATAACCATTATCCAGTTCATCCGAGCATAAAGCTTTTGAGACCAATACTATCTTTGAGTTCTACGCAATAAGTGTCGATATGACGTTCTCGTTTGTTTTGATAGATATCGTCAATGGTGACAAGGATTGCAGTTTCCTCAACGTTGCCAAAAGTATCGTTTATTGCAGTGCCGAAGCATTTCATTGTCCCTGAAAGTCCAATATATGAACTGACAAGTGGAGGTAGGTTCAGACCGAGATTTTTTAACTCGGTGTGCAACCGCTTGTATGCAATAAGGAAAGCAAGGTCGCTGAATTTCTTTGCCAAGAATGGTATTCTTGTCTCAATCTTTAGAGGATTATGTGGTTGGATAAGGTTGTTTTTGTCTCCACAATATTTTCTGAGGAAATATAGAATCAAATCACGTCCCTCAGTGCCATAAGAAGGGTACATTGTGAATTTGCCAAACATATACTTCATGTCTGGACATTCAACTATAAGCGCACCAATGCCGTCCCAAAGGTTATCTAATGCATAAAGGCTTTTTGCTCCTTGACGTGAGGATTGATATTCAGGAACGACGAAAGAGCGTCCAAGTTCAATTATATATGGCAGGTAATCCTTGTTAAAGGTGTCAGAGAAGTGGAAAAGGTGCGCTGAAGCAATTCGAGGTTGACCTTTTTCGTCTAACTGGATATTTTTGCCCAAAATAAAGCGATAGCCACCAATAATCTCCTCGGCATCAGGATTCCAAACTATTAGTTGTTTGCAAGGCTTCTCCATAGTATCGAACTCGTCAATATCACAAGAGAGTCCTGTGCCACCACCAGCGGCACGGAAGGTTACCTCGCGAAGACGTCCAATCTCCTTCATTACATTTGGCGAGTTTTTGGCGTCAACCACATAGATAATATTGTTGGCCTTGTTCGTACGACGAAGCAATTTATCCTCGGTCAATTCGGCCAAAATAAGAGATTTCTCGATTGGTTCAATAATTGGTTCGTTCATAATTATCAACGTAATATAGTCAATACTTTATCTAATCCTGCAATGAATGTGTCAACTTCTGACAATGTGTTGTACATGGCGAAAGAGGCACGGACAGTACCAGGAATTGAGAAACGATCTATTAATGGTTCGGCACAATGGTGACCCGTACGGACGGCAATTCCGAGTTTGTCAAGCATTGTGCCTATGTCGTAGGGGTGAACACCGTCAACAACAAAAGAGATGACGCCACTGCGTTTTGATGCTGTTCCAATCTGGCGTACACCATCGATTGCCGAAATCTTATTGATGGCATAATCCAAAAGGTGGTGTTCATGTGCGATAATATTGTCAAAGCCCAAACGTTCAATATAGTCGAAAGCTTCGGCAAGCGCAAGGCTTCCTATGTAATCAGGTGTTCCAGCCTCGAACTTATATGGCAGCTTATTGTATGTAGTCTTATCGAAGGTGACACGGTCTATCATTTCGCCACCGCCCATGAAAGGAGGCATTATCTCAAGAATCTCACGACGTCCCCAAAGTACGCCAATTCCATTAGGAGCATAGACTTTATGACCAGAAAATGCGATGAAATCGGCATTTATTGCTTTTACGTCTATATGGGAATGTGCAATTGCCTGAGCACAATCAACAAGGACGTAGGCTCCCACAGTGTGAGCCGTTGTGACAATAGGTTCAAGGTTGTTGACAGTGCCAAGCACATTACTTACAGCCGTACAGGCGACAATCTTTGTTTTTTTGTTGAGCAGGTTGTTCAATGCTGAATAATCTAACTCGCCATTGTCAAGGACGGGAATAACCCTAAGTTTCAAACCAAGACGCTCGCAAGCAATCTGCCAAGGAACTATATTTGAGTGGTGCTCCATGCCTGTGACAAGAATTTCGTCGCCAGGTTTGCAGATGAAATCTGGCAATGTGCGTGCAACAAGGTTTATACTTTCAGTCGTTCCACGTGTGAAAACAATCTCTGCGCTATCTTCCGCGCCAATGAAGCGTGCGACACGTGCACGCGCTTTCTCGTGACGATCGGTAGCAATCTCGCTCAAATAATGCACACCACGGTGAATGTTGCCGTTCTCGCATTCGTATGCGTGCATTATCCGGTCAAGCACGCAAAGGGGTTTTTGAGTTGTTGCACCGTTGTCAAGATATACGAGAGGCTTGCCATACACCTCGGTTGAGAGTATGGGAAAATCAGCTCTTATTTTTTCAACATCAAACATTACGTTACGTTTATTTTACGAGGCAGTTGACACATCCCACAGACTCGTTTCTCAGACGTTTTTCTATGAGTATTCTCAGACGGTCTTGAAGTGCTGGGAAGTCAATATGGTCGATTACATCGGCGGAAAATGCCTGAAGGAGGAGCATGCGAGCTTCGTCGAGACCTATTCCTCGCTGACGCATATAGAATATTGCCGCTTCGTCAAGCATACCTGTAGTGGCACCATGACCGCACTTAACATCGTCAGCATAGATTTCAAGTTGTGGTCGTCCCATTATGCGTGCATTTTCGCTAAGAAGTACATTGCGGTTGGTCTGATAAGAGACTGTCTGTTGAGCACCATGGTCAACGACAATCCTTCCGCTGAAACCTGCACGTGACTCGCCGTCAAGTATGTATTTATATAGTTCGTTGCTTGTGCCGTGTGACACGTGGTGGCGTATGATGGTGTAATTCTCAGAGCGTTCAGTGTCACGGGTGAGCAGTACTCCGCCAAGCCATGTCTCGGCACCTTCGCCATTAAGGTCAATCTCTATGTGGTTGCGTGTCGCGCCATTGCTTATTCCGAAACTTCCCATATTCACACGGCTGTCTTTTGCTTGTGATACTGCAAAACGACGCAGGTTGGTTACCGAAGGGCGTGTGCTTTCCATAGAGGTATAACTGAATGAGGCATTATCAGATACAATCACCTCGTTCGTTCTCATAGCGAAATAGCGGTTTTCGTCCATTGAATGGTCGCAGTCAATCAGATGAAGTGATGCGCCACGCTCCAACACAACCAAATTGCGGTTAATGACCAACATATCGTTACCCGACCAAAGCATGTTGACCATTTGCAGGGGAGCAGTGACCGAAACACCGACAGGTACATAGACAAAGAAACCATCTTGCACCAAAAGTGCATTTATTGCGACAAAAGCATCGTCTTTATCCTTCAGTGCCTTACCGTAATATTTATCCACCAACTCTGTGTGGGCAACTGTTGCGTGTCGCATTGAGCAAACGAAAGCACCACCACCGAGAAGAATATCGTTGTCACCTCCACCCCAGACATCGTTGAGCATATAACCTATGGTTGCTTTTATGCCAGGAATTGCACAACGGAACATATCTTGTACCTTAATTCCAAAACGTGTTCTGTGGAGGTTGACACCCCATTCACAATCCATACGGTCAAAAAGAGGACAGTAACGGTATGCCTCTGTACGTGTCGAAGGGAACTCGTTTGCTTTCAGGGCTTCGTATGCCTCATCCCTGCCGTCATTGAAAATGGAAGCAGAGCGTGAGCATAAAAGTTCCTTTTGACTCTTATATATTTCGAGAACTTGATTCTTCATGATTTATTTGTTCATTTCACGAATCCAGTCATAGCCTTTCTCCTCAAGTTCGAGGGCAAGTTCCTTAGTTCCTGTCATGACAATCTTGCCATCCATCAGCACATCCACAACATCTGGTACAATATAGTCAAGGAGACGTTGGTAGTGGGTAATAACCATAGAAGAACGCTCAGGCGAACGAAGCATGTTCACGCCGTGGGCTACAATGCGAAGTGCGTCAATGTCAAGTCCAGAATCTGTCTCGTCGAGGATTGCGAACTTAGGTTCAAGCATTGCCATCTGGAAAATCTCGTTGCGTTTTTTCTCTCCGCCCGAGAAACCTTCGTTTACGGCACGGTTCGCCAGTTTGCTGTCAAGTTCGACCATCTGGCGTTTCTCTCGCATCATCTTTAGGAAATCGCCTGAAGATAGAGGTTCCATTCCACGATGCTTGCGTTGTTCGTTTACAGCGGCACGCATGAAATTCGTCATGCTGACGCCTGGAATCTCTACGGGATACTGGAAACTCATAAAAATACCTTCGCGGGCACGCACTTCGGCAGGCATTTCCAACAGGTTCTTACCGCAGAACCAAATCTCTCCCTCTGTTACCTCGTAAGCAGGATGACCCGAAAGGACATTGCTCAACGTGCTTTTGCCTGCACCGTTAGGTCCCATAATGGCATGAACCTCGCCTGCTTTTATCGTAAGATTCAATCCTTTAAGAATTTCCTTGCCTGCAATTTTTGCATGCAGATTCTTGATTTCAAGCATATATTAACTGTGTTTTATATTTCAATTTTTATAAGCCCGTCAGTCACCCTATATACGAGCAAAAGGGCAAGTGAGACCAAGAAAAGAATGTTGGCGAAATTATTTATCTGGGTACTGAAGTAGAGTGCCGACAACTGCGTTGTCAGCAAAACAACAACCATCAGCAAATCCGCATTGAAACCTTTGGCAGTTGTTAGTATCAAGGCAACTGAGAAAAGGAATGCCAGATTGATAAACGAATTGTTAAGTCTCACGCGGGCATCGAATTTGTGTGATATGCCACCGAGGGCTACCATCACTATAAGCATGATAATGACTATTAAGGACATTCCAACTAAGTGGACGACATTACCATGGAATTTGAAAAAGCCGAAATCCACCAACGTAAGCAGGTAGGAAGTGAAAACCGAGGCTTTCCCAAAAGAAAAACATATCCCCCACACCATCCAAGCAAACACCAGCAACGACACGAGAACGCTGAGAAAGATACGTGGCGAACGTACCTTGTAAACAGTAAGTCCAATAAAGAAAAGAAGAAGCATCCAGATATACTCAGGCACGAAAAGCGAGGATATCAGGAAAAACAAGACCACCTTGAATGACTCATTGACTTGGTTAGAAACCGTATAGAGGTTAAAGATGGTCATCAAAGCACTGAGAAAGAATACAAAGGCTACCATTCCTGAATTAAATTCCTGAAGTTCGGGAATAGCAGTTACGATAGCCGTTCCAACCACGAAAGGCATTGTGGAACGTGTTGGAATGATATGTGCTTTCTCACATTCAATGTTAACAATATGCCACACTGCCAACCAAAAGATAAAGGCAAATAGCCGTGAAAGCCATACGGACATTGAGAAAAGAGGAATGCCCATAAAAAAGAAATTGGCAGGCGGCTCATCGACAGGGAAAAGCCAAGACGGCAAAAACCAAAAGAAAGCCGAAAGGAGTATGGTGACAGCGATTGTCACCACACCCCCGTTGGCTATCTGTTTTGTTATTCCCAGTCTGTACATATTAGCTTTTGAAACATTATTTCAAGCCGCGGCCGCGCAGTAATGGCTCAATGTCTGGATCACCACCTTTGAAGTTACGGAACAACTGCATTGGGTCAACGGTGTTTCCGCTTGAGAGAAGCACTTTGAAAGCAGCTGCTGTCTCAGGGTCAAAGATACCGTTCTTCTCGAATACTGAGAAAGCATCCTTGTCAAGCACCTCTGCCCAAAGGTAGCTGTAGTAACCTGCTGCGTAACCACCGCCCCAGATGTGATTGAAATAGGTTGTACGGTAACGTGAGGAAATCTGAGGGATGAGACCTATTGCGTTCATCTGCTCATTCTCGAAAGCATAGACATCTGTTATTCCGTCAACAGAACTGAGATTATGCCAGCACATATCAAGGATTGAGGCGGCGCAGAGTTCTGTTGTCATGAAGCCCTGGTTGAAGGTAGAGGTGGCGAGAATCTTCTGAACGAGTGAGTCAGGGATAATTTCGCCTGTCTTGTAATGCTTAGCGTACATTGCGAGTACTTCTGGCTGGAATGCCCAGTTCTCGTTAATCTGCGAAGGAAGTTCCACGAAGTCGCGGGCTACGTTAGTGCCTGAGAGGGTTTTGTATTGTGCCTGTGCGAGAAGACCGTGAAGAGCGTGACCGAACTCGTGGAACATAGTCTCTACCTCGTCAACGTTGAGGAGTGAAGGGGTTGAGGAAGTTGGACGTGTGAAGTTGCCGATGTTTACGATGACCGGACGGATTTCCTTGCCGTCTTTCCAATACTGACCGCGGACGTTCTCCATCCATGCGCCGCCGCGTTTTGAGGCACGTGGGTAATAGTCGCAATAGAACACACCTACCAAAGCACCGTTATTGTCGGTTATGCGGAAACATTCAGCCTCTGGGTTGAAGCGTGGGGCATCCTCAATCTTCTCGAAGTTCAGTCCATAGAGTTTGTTTGCAACGGCAAAGACACCCTGGCGTACATTCTCCATCTGGAAGTAAGGACGGATTTCGTTTTCGTCAAGTGCGTATTTTTCCTGACGGAGTTTCTCAGCGTAGAAATCCCAGTCCCAAGCCTCGATGGTTACGCCATCGCGTTCGGCTATGGTTTGCATCTCTTTCAGTTCAGCCTTGGCTTTTTCGTTTGCTGCGGTGAAAATCTGTGCGAGGAATGAGTTGACTGCTTCTGGGGTTTTTGCCATTGTGTCGTCAAGAATCATTTCGGCAGGAGTGTTGTAGCCGAGAAGTTTCGCCTTTTCTATACGGAGCTTGATTATGTCAAGGCAAATCTGCTTGTTGTCGTTTGCGTTATTGTTGTTACCCTTGTTGTGGTAAGCCTCGTACATCTGCTTGCGGAGTTCGCGGTTTTCGCTGTACTGCATGAATGGTCCATAGCTTGGTACAGAGAGGCCAAACTCCCATTTTCCCTCTTTGCCGTCTGCCTTTGCAGCCTCGGCTCCTGCGTCACGTACGCTCTGAGGAAGACCGGCAAGGTCTTCTTCCTTGTCGATGACGAGTTTGAAAGCATTGAGGTCGTTGAGGAGATTGTTGCCGAACTTTGTCTGGAGAACTGAGAGTTCCTTGTTGATTTCACGGAGACGTGCCTGTTTGTCGGCAGGAAGGGCAACACCGCTGCGCACGAATGCCTTGTGAACCTCTTCTATGAGACGGAGTTGCTCAGGATTGTAGTTCTGGTTCTCGCGGTCTTTATAGACGGCATCTATACGGGCGAAAAGTTTTGCGTTCATGTAGATGTTGTCCTGGTGCTCAGAGAGCATAGGGAGGATTTCCTCCTGAAGGGCGTTAAGACTGTCATTGCCATCGCTCTCACATACGTTGAAGAAAACGCCGCTGACTTTGTCCAGGAGCTCTCCTGAAGCGTCGAGTGCCGCGAGGGTGTTCTCGAAAGTAGGGGCTTCAGCATTGTTGACTATTGAATCTATCTCTGCGTTTTGCAACTCAATACCACGCTCGAAGGCTGGTTTGAAGTCACAATTCATGATAGACTCGAAAGGAGGAACACCCTCTGGGGTATCCCATTCCTGGAAGAACGGATTTACACGTTCCTCTTTTTCAGAACAGGCAAACATTGTCATTGCTACTGCTAAGAATAAGAATAATTTTTTCATATAATATTGATATTAAAATGCTATAAATTAGTCAACTTATTTCCAGACATTATATTTCTCCTTTATGTATTCAGGCAAGTTTATGTCTGTTGCAGGTATATCATGTCCATGATACTCCCAATTGCCAGAATGTCTGAAAATCACGTAAGTCCTATTGACCATATCCCGTGTGAACAGTGCATCTGGATAATTGCCAGGGGTTATTGTGCCTTGGTAATCATCAAAAGCCTGCCTCAGTAATTCCTCTGCTGCGGACTGATCTTGTGAATTGAATGCAGTAAAAGGAGACACAGGATTACCTCCCAATACATACTTAGTTCCATGATGCTTCAACTGAACCAATCGAGGACGGTTGGCAGTCATAAAGGACTCTATGTCGTTCTTATTTTTGTAATACAACAAACTGTGGTTTTCTTGTCTCGAGTTCAAGATAGTCTGGAGTGTACCTGTTGTTGGCTCAAATCTTGAAACAAGGTAAACCTTGCTGGTTTGACTGTTTTCCGTATGAAAATTGTATAATTGGTAACGGATCTCCTCTTGTTCTTTTACTCCTTGCGTCACATCAGGCATAGAAGTGATATATTGTGCCTTAACATTACTTTTATACCTAATAAAGTCATCTTTGGATAATTGCGATACCGCATTATTTAGCACCATACATTCCCAGGAAAGCATCCCGTAAAGCTCTTCACGGAACAGTATCTTCACCTTGTTCTGCTTCAAGGTCATCAACACGTCAGCCAGAATCTCCCCCTCTTTATCCTTATCTGTTGTCTGCGACAGAGTCATCGCCGGCACATCAATCGTAGCAAGCCAGTCCATATCTAATCACCTTGTTGAAACTTTGCCTGAACGATAGCCCTATAATCATCATCAAGTGCATCCATAAAATCCACTGGAAGTTTGGTGGTAAATGCACCAGTAGGATCCAATGCGTACGACACATAGTTGCTGACACCATTTACGTTCGTGACGAAACATAGGTTCACATCATTGTTATCGACCTTCCGTTCTGCCACTCTTCTCCTAAGTCGGGTTATCAGGTGATCACTATGAGTTTCCACGATAACAGTACGACCATGATTTTTCAGTTCTATGAAAAAATCCACAAGCACGCCTTGAACTTTCGGATGGATATGAACATCAGGATCTACCACAATGAACATTCCTCCCTTTGGCGTTAGCAATCCCTGCACCACGACTGGCAGTATCTGACTTAACCCAAAGCCCATCTGGCAAAGATCCACCTTTATTCCGAAATGGTTTGTTATAAACGTTCTGTATAGGCGGTTTGCATCTTTTACGACATCTATCGATTTTGCAAGATTCATCTCTCGGCATATCCAACGGCTGACAGCCTGGGTAAGAGTCTCTTCATATCCGTCAACCACTTCGTTTTTTTTCTCGTTCAGGATAAAACGGGTATATTCTCCGTTTACTCCGACACTTTCAAATAACGTTGTGCTGTAGCTTCTTGACAGTTCTGGTTCAACCCTTGACGGACCTACGTACTTTAGTTTGGAAAAATACGACTTCAAGGTGGTCATCAACTCTTTCATAACTGGAAGTGAATAGATGCGTTTGGTATTCCCGACTTTCGCCTCTCCATAGAATGGCAGAAAATTGGTAAATTCCAGTGATGCGTCATTGACGGTGCGTTTATCGTTTCTTTCTGTCGTATTCGTGTCAATCATTAGGGAACTCGAATAGCTTATATTATATAGCTTCGACAGCCTTTTAATCTTCACAGATTGCTCGGAATCATCCGAATACCTGAACACTACCTCAATTCCCTTTACGAAGCACTCTCCTGATTCCGTAATGAACGATATGTTTGTTTCCACCGTTGAGAGCGTTACATCGCTTCCTACTGAATATCTAACGAAATCTTCCGGATTTGCCACTTCTTCCTCACTCAGAATAATGCCTATAGACATCTCTTTCTTGCCGGGTTTCTTAAACATCAAATCCGTGATGTTCTCAGCATTCAGATATTGTCCATTGTTCAGCAGAACCTGCTTGCTCTCGCTTTCAACCGTCTGTTTCAAAAGCAGAAGAGCCTGTAATAGTGAAGTCTTTCCACTACTGTTGATTCCTGCAAGCATCGTTAGGGATGCCAGATTGAAATTATCAACCTGTACTATCGACTTGAAACCACCAACGGATAATTTCATACTATTCTTTCACTTTTTCTCTTTGGTGAAACCATAATTCTAGAATTTGCAAAGGTACGATTTTTTTCTGAATTATCCAACAAAAACCACAAAAAAATAACAGGCCACTGAAAGCAGCCTGTTATCATTGATTTATAGAGATTTATTATAAGTCGTCAACACCACCCTTGAAGAGTTTACCGTTGCTGACTTTTACAAGGTCGCCGTATTTCTCCTCAAGTTGTTTCTGATTGATCATCTTAGGGTCGCCGATTATGATGATTGTCACAGGACGTCCCTTGATGTTATCCTCGTAGTATTTCTGAATCTGCTGGTATGTCAGGTTCTCAATCTTAGGAAGGTTAACCTTGGCAGGGTCGTCGTTGTAACCCATTCTGCGCCAGTACTCGAAAGTCTGGCTCTTGCCGCGCATTGATGGTTTAGCCACCAGAGTTGCCTGATAGAGGAACGTGCGTATATCTTCCATACGTGTTGCCTCGTCCTCAGGGGCTGGCATGTTGGTGATAAGGTCCATCATAACGTCAACAGCGTCAGCCACCTTGTCGCTCTGTGTTCCAACATAACCGATGAGGTAAGCATCTTTGTTAGGAACTGAAGGGGTGCTGTAACCTGCGTAAGCTGTGTAGGCCATCGAGCGTTTTTCACGGATTTCGTTCATAACAAGACCTGAGAAACCGCCAGAGAAGTACTGGTTGAATGCGTCAGCCAGAACCTCCTGCTCTTTGTTGTAGTTCGTGCCGTTCACGTAGAAATAAACCTTTGCCTGCTGCATCTTGCTGTCAGGAAGGAACATAATCTCTGTCTTGTTGTAAATCTGACGGTTACGCAGGTATGGTGACTGCGTGTTGCGCATTGTTTCCTGCATTGGCACTGCCTTCATTGCCTCGGCAACTTCGTTGATGCCTTTCTTACCGCAATAGTAGATGTCAAGTTTATAACCTGTAGCCTCTTGGATTGTCGTGGTAAGGTTGTCTTTGTTTACGAGGAAAGTCTCGTCGTAGCCACTGCCGTCAGGGAGAACGCTGTAGTGATAGAGTTCGCTCATAGGGATACGGTCGATGTAGCGTGACTGCTCACCGTAGAGGATGTACTCAAGAAGTGCCGAGGAAAGTGCGTTTGTGCTCTTCTTCTCGCTGTAGCGTGACCAGTAAGCGTTTGAAATCATGCTCTTGATCTGTTTCTCGTCGAGGTCTGGCATCATAATCTGAGGAACGAGCATCTTGACAATCTTCTCAAGGTTCTTCTCGTCACCATAGACGCTGATGTAGAAGTAGCTGTCGTCAACATCGAAGCTGTATGTTGCGCCGAGTTCTGAGTATGCACGGTGAACCTCCTGCGAGTTTGCTTTCTTGCCGTTCAGTTGCATGCAACCTGCGGTGTTCATTAGTTGTACTGCATAAGCGAGTTTTGGCAACTGGTGTGCGCCAACACCATAACGGAGAGTGAGTGAGAAGATGTCGTTCTTGTCGTTAACCGAGTAGTGCAGGTCAACATTAGGGAAGAGGTTCTTGTTAGTTACGTCAGCAAAGTTGTTGTAAACAACAGGGACGGTTGTTGTAGGGATTTTCTTGAAATCCTTCGCGTATGCGGTCGTTACGCCCTTTGGAGGGTCCAGAGGCTTGATGGCTGGCTTGGCAAGTTTGTTCTTCTTTGGCTCGCCTGCCTCAAAATCGATGGTCGCGCGGGGACCGTTCAGGTATTTAGCGGCAACTGCTGCAACCTGCTCTTTGGTGAGGGCACGTATTTCAGCATCCTGGTTTACATAGTCGCTCAGAGGGATGTTGTACGTGAATGCGTATGTACAGATATTGATTTTAGCGTCCTGCGACTCGTCCATCATTGTGCGGTGGCTCTGCAACATCTCTGCCTTTACCGAGTTGAACAGCCAGTCAGGAATTGTGTTAGGGTTCTTGATTTTCTCAATCTCTTTGTAAATCTCTTTCTCAGTGGTCTTCATGTCATCGAACTTGCCCTGAATCATATCATAGTAAGGTACGCCGATCACCAGGATACGGCCGTCAATACGACGTGAGTCCAGCGAAACGTATGCGCCGCCAACCGTACCGTCAAGGTTCAGTTTGTCGAGCAGACCAGTCTCATGACCGTTGTTCAGAAGGTTGCAAGCAAACTCAAGAGCAGTACCGTCTTTGTCACCCTCTTTGATACCCTGGTAAGCCCAGATGTATTGTGGTGTGTAGCCAACATTGAGTTTATATGTCTTCTTGTCTTTAGTGAAATCGTGTGCAGGGTAGGTTGGACGTGCCGGCAGATCTTTTGGCACAAGCTTGCCGAAGTACTTCTGGATGAGAGGCTTTGCCTGCTCAGCATCGAAATTACCGACAAGCAGGAGCACCATATTGTTAGGCACGTACCATGTGTTGTAGAAATCAATGAGGGCCTGAAGGCTTGGGTTTTTCAGGTGGTCTGCATAACCGATAACGTCACGGTCGTAAGGAGTGCCGTCATAGAGTTTCCCGTAGAGAAATTCACGCTGGTGAGTGCCGTAGTCGTCGTTGTACATATTGTACTCCTCGAACACGTTCTCCAACTCAGCCTGGAATGAACGGAAGACAGGATTAATCAGACGCTCTGAGTTCAGTGCCATCCATTTTTCCATTGCTGTTGCAGGGAAATCGTTGTGGTAGGCAGTCAGGTCGTAAGATGTGAATGCGTTGAGGTTGTTACCACCGTAACCCTCAGTGAGGTTTGAGAAATCGTTGGTTGCACCGTACTTAGCAGCACGCAGTGAGAGTTCGTTAATCTCCTTGATGATGGCAAGGCGCTCAGGGTTTTCCTTCTTCGAAGGTTTGTCCTTGGCATGAGCCTTACCCCATGCGTTGAGGCGGCTGTAAGCATCAATGATGCTGTCATAAATAGGTTTCTCCATAGCCCAGTCCAATGCACCGATGGTCTGGGTACCCTTGAACATCATGTGTTCCAGATAGTGAGCCAGACCTGTGTATTCTGCTGGTTCGTCCACAGATCCCGCACGCACTACTACTCGTCCGTGAACGTCAGGAACTGTGTGATCTTCCCACAGGTAAACGGTCAGACCGTTGCTGAGTTTATACTCTTGCAAACCGTGACCGTAGCTTTTCGCCTGTGCAAACAATGCGGTGACGCCAAAAAGCGCAACCACAAGCAAAGATAAGAATCTACGTTTCATAATATATAAATTAAAAAATTACTTGCATTCAAGGATGTCGGCAGGTTGGCATTTCAGGACGTCGCAGATAGCCTCAAGCGTTGAGAAACGAATCGCCTTTGCCTTCCCTGTCTTGAGTATGGAGAGGTTGGCGGGCGTAATACCCACACGCTCGGAGAGTTCGTTGAGGCTTACGCCTCTCTCCTGCATAACCTTGTCGAGTTTCACAATAATCATATAGTAAGGTCGTTCTCCTCTTTCATCACCAAGGCTTGTTTGACAATCTCGTTCATGACCAGAATAATAAGTCCCATAATAAGGCTATCCCACTCGATTGTGGTGCGGTAAAGGATATCAAACCTGTCGATGTCGATAAGTTGACTGACAAGGTAAGTCTTGCCAATGTTCCACAACGTGCCGATGATGGACATTACAATAAAGACAATGCCAATGCGTGAGAGTCGGCGGACGACTTGTCTTTCGAACACTTTTGAGCGGGTGAACGAGCGTATTATTTTGACGAATTGTACAATAAGGTAGATGAAGAGGACGACGACGAGCCACATTACAATGTCAAGGGTGATTTCGAGGGCTTTCAGCAAGCCGCTGACTTTGAAAAGTTCGTTCGAGTATTCGTAAATGGTGACGTTATTGTCGATGACGTATAAAGTATCGCCAGAAATTAGGTTCATTTCTCGTACAGGCTCCTTGGAATCTATTGAAATGCTGGTGTGATGCCTCCAGTTGAGTGTGCGCAAAGGCGCTTCCCACGAACCATGCGCATGTTCGACGGTGAGGATGTCGTTTGCGATAGACCATGCTAATGAAGCGAAAAATACGAATATTAGCAGTGTACAGAGTATTTTGAAATGTTTCATTTTGGTGCTAACGTTTGACGGTGCAAAGTAACAACATTTTTTTGAAACTACCAAATTTTTTATCGAAAAACGATATATTTATAGCGATTTTTTTTGTGGGCGTTGTTTTTGTATGCGTAAAGAGGGAAATCATTTTGCTAAAATAAGTTTTTCAAAGATTTCCCAGTGTTGTGGCGACATGCGGTCAGGGGTGAAGAGACAGATACCTGTCGCCCCTGAGGCTAAAGAGCCTTTTATGGCAAGAGCAAGTTCGGATGGTACCAGCCCTGAGTTCTCAGGGTCAATGACGTTGGCTTTGTTCTGCCAATCTGGGCAGATGAAGAGCCCGCTCATTACTGGTTTTGTCATGCCTTGGCACTCCTGTTTCGTTATTTCGCGTAGCCAACGAGCATCCTTAAGGTAGAAGTCGTTGTAATTCATAGGGAAGAACATGTCGATGTCCCATTTTCGCCACTGTTGACGCACCATAGGCTCGGCGTAATTCTCAGGACCAGGGAAGACATCGGCACTGATTTTTTTGCCGTGCGCGTGGAGAGAGTCGCAGATAGTGTTGACGAGGTTTGTGATGACGTCGCAGCGGAATTGCGCCCACTCTTTTATGGTTGAAGGGTCAATGCCTTGCGCTATTTTCTTGCGAATGTCAATGCCTGTTTTTTGTAGGAAATCAGCACAGCAGGCGTCGCAATAGCAGTAGTCGGCACCTGGGAACTCATGCACTTTGCCTTTGCGGTCGCGCCAACGATGGTGGATTTGGTCGTCGTATTTATCCCATAAACCCTCGGCGAGAATAGCGTCCGCATAGCGAATATAATCAAGTTGGACGTAATCAACGTGGGGAATGTTAGCCATCTTTAGGTAAGAGTCGGTGAGGAATTTTATTACCTCGGGGTTGTGGGGGTCAAGTGTCTGATAATATTCCACGTAGGCACGGTCTTTAGGGTTGAAGGCTGATTTGCCAAGGCGGTTGACGGTGTACCATGTCGAGTCTTTGCCTCCATGGATGACGGTAGGTGCCCAGGCGTGGTATTCAAGGCCTGCACGGTGGGCAATGAGTGCGCAACGTGCGATTTTGTCGTAATCAAAACCGTTGTTGACACATACACCTCTCAGCCCATGGCTGTGCCACTCGCAGAATAGTTTGAAGAGACTGTCTTCGGAGACTTTGTCGTTTTCCCAGACATACCAACCGTAGGCTTTGATGCCAGGTTTCAAGGTCTTCTTGTGCGTGATTGCGCCACGGTGGTTGAGAATTATTATGTCACCGTCCGTCTTTGTGGCTATAATCTCATAGGTGTTTGTTGTAGCCTCAATACGTATGTCTGCGCCATTTGTCATTCGTTTTTCTTTTTCGCTCAGAGGTATAGCGGTAAGGTAACGCCCTTTATGTTCATATTCTTCCTCTTGCCTGTAAAACATTGCCCACAATACAGTTTTCATGTCATTGTCGGGGATTTCGGGGAATGTGTTACCTGTCTGACTGCCTGAAAGATATACTTTCCCCCATCTTTCTGGCATGTGCATAGCCACACGCCCCGTAGCTCCCCACGTCCAGTTGTCCTCGGGTAGTTTTCGTCCGTTTTCGTCCGTTTTTATGGAGTAATTGCCGTCGGGCAACTTGTCGGTTTGCCATTCAACACGCGAGAAACCCACGGAGAGAATGTTACCCTCCTTGAGGACGTTGGTAAACTCGTGGTTTACAGCGGTTCGAGGTATGGCAACCTCAATGCTCCAACCTTTGTCCGTGTCGCGGTTGTCGTTAAGAGTGCCGTCAACGTGCGTGGCGACTTTCATCCCTGGGGCGTTCCATGCGAAGTTGACGAAACAGCTGTCGGGCGAGCGGTAGGCATGCTCAAGAGCAAGGTCGAAGATGTTCGCGATGGCGTTGAATTCCATCTCGAAATAGTTTTTCCCGTCGTTGTCAGGGTCGAGGAAAATCTCGAAATCGTTGTCGAAATAGATTACCGAGTCACGTTCGGTGATGTACGCCCAGACATCGGGTTCCTGGATTGACGCACCCACATACAGATAGTCGTCGTCCCAGAGAATCATAGCTGTCGTTTTGAAACGTGGGGTGGGGTGTCCCTCGCCTGAAATGTCAGTAAAGAGGTCGGTCGTGTTTGCGGAACCCCATTCGTCTGTGTCAAGAACGCCGTCAATTCTGATTTTTGTAGTTGTGCGGTTGGCGACGTATTTTTCAGTCGGTGTCAGCAGTCGGGCATATCTTTCAGTTATTGACTGCCCTTGGGCGTTCGCTGTGCAGTATGCAAAGATTGAAATGGCAATGACTGCTGCAAGCAGTCTTTTTGTCTGTTTTTTCATTGTGTCTATAGTGCTTTAATAGGTCAATGTAACGTTAATCTATCGTTAATCTATCGTTAATCTATCGTTAATCTATCGTTAATCTATCGTTAATGTATCGTTAATGTAACGTTAATGTATCGTTGGGGCTACCTGTCGGCTGAGGTTTGCGGCGGTTATTTGGCGAACTTGGCCAGACCACCTTCGGAAGTCTCGCGGTAGAGTGATGGGATGTCGTGACCGGTCTCCTTCATAACCTCAACGACACGGTCGAACGACACACGGTGAATGCCGTCGGAGAGCATTGAGTAAAAGTTAACGTCGAAGGCTCTGGCGGATGCTACGGCGTTTCGCTCGATGCAAGGTATTTGTACAAGTCCGCACATAGGGTCGCAGGTTAGCCCGAGGTGATGCTCAAGCCCCATTTCGGCGGCATATTCTATCTGGTTGAGCGTTCCCCCGAACATCTGGTTTGCTGCGGCGGCAGCCATGGCACATGCCACGCCAACCTCGCCCTGACAGCCGACTTCGGCACCTGAGATTGAGGCGTTGCTTTTGACTACGTTGGCGAAAAGCCCCGCCGTGGCTAATGCGTGGAGAATGCGTTCGCGCGAGAAGTTGCGTGACTGCTGGAGATGGTAGATTACGGCAGGCAGCACTCCGCATGAGCCGCAGGTTGGCGCAGTGGCTACAAGTCCGCCGGAGGCGTTCTCCTCGGCTGTGGCAAGTGCGTAGGCGTATATTTTGGCACGAGAGGCAAGACCGCCGACGTAGCTGTCTGCCTTGACGAAATATTTTGTCGCCTTGCGGGCTACTTTGAGTTCGCCGGGTAAGACACCTTCGGTGTTAAGCCCTCGCTGAATGGCGTTTGACATAACACGCCAGACGTGGTCAAGATGCTCCCAGATTTCGGGACCTTCGCAGAGGTCAACGTATTCCCAGAAGGTGCGTCCCTCGCTGTAACCCCATTCTTTGATGTCAGAGATTTTGCTCATCTCATAGACATGTTCTTTCGCCTTCTCCTCTTTTCCTTCCCAGTAGAGTGCACCTCCGCCGACGCTGTATGCCGTCCACTTATATAATAATGTGTCTTTTTTGTCAAGAGCCTCGAACATTACGCCGTTGGGGTGGTAGGGTAGCGTGATGTCGGGGTGCCAGACTATCTCTGTGTCGCAGAATGGTGTGAGGACGGAGAGTATTGCCTTGTCGGTAAGGTGGCCACGCCCTGTGGCGGCAAGCGAGCCGTATAGCGTCACGCGGAGATGGTCGTGCTCTGTCTCTTTGATTCGCTCAAGGAATAGTTCGGCGGCATGTTTAGGCCCCATTGTGTGTGACGACGATGGACCGTTGCCTATGCGGAAAATCTCTTTCAGTGATTCCATAAAAATGCGTTTGTGATTTCGGGTGCAAAGGTATGAAAAAATCCCGAAATCTGCAAGAAAAAGGGGGTCGGAAAAATTCTTGAAAAAAAATTTAAGTAACTGTTGGTCAGTTCAAAAAAAAGTTGTACCTTTGCACCTCGAAATGCGTGGGTGGAATATGCCCTCGAATTTCGCAGTGAAGACAGTAAAAATATTAAAAACTAAAACAGTAAAATGCCTACTATTCAACAACTTGTTAGAAAAGGAAGGACTACTCTCGAAGACAAGAGCAAATCACCAGCTCTTGACTCATGTCCACAGCGTCGTGGTGTTTGCGTGCGTGTTTACACCACTACCCCAAAGAAACCAAACTCTGCAATGCGTAAGGTCGCACGTGTCCGTTTGACAAACGGTAAGGAGGTAAACTCCTATATACCAGGCGAGGGACACAATTTGCAGGAACACTCAATCGTTTTGGTACGTGGCGGTCGTGTGAAGGACCTTCCAGGTGTACGTTATCACATTGTCCGTGGTACCCTTGATACCGCAGGTGTGGCAAACCGTACTCAGCGCCGCTCGAAATATGGTGCTAAACGTCCAAAAGCAGGTAAGGCTGCTCCAGCTAAGAAGTAATCCTGATTACCGTTAGTCCTTTCAAAAAACAAAAACACTATTGTAAAATGGTTTTTGATATTTGGTGTAGATGAAGGTTGAGTAAAGCGTAGCCGTGACTGGTGAAGCTTGAAGCAACGACAGCCAAAACAAAAACAAAATCTCTAAGAAAAATGAGAAAGTCAACCCCAAAAAAGCGTGTGATTCTTCCAGATCCAGTTTTCGGTGACGTAAAGGTAACAAAGTTCGTCAACCACCTTATGCTTGACGGCAAGAAGTCAATATCGTTCAGCATCTTCTATGGTGCATTGGAAATTGTGAAGAACAAACTCCCTAACGAGGAGAAAACACCAGTCGAAATCTGGAAGACCGCACTTGAGAACGTAACCCCTCAGGTTGAGGTTAAATCACGCCGTATCGGTGGCGCAACATTCCAGGTGCCAACCGAAATCCGCCCAGACCGCAAAGAGTCTATCTCGATGAAGAACATCATCAATTACGCTCGCAAGCGTTCAGGTCACTCGATGAGTGAGAAACTTGCCGGCGAAATCGTTGACGCATTCAACAATCAGGGCGGCGCATTCAAACGTAAAGAGGAAATCCACCGCATGGCTGAGGCTAACCGTGCTTTCGCTCACTTCAGATTCTAATCTTAAAGGGAAAAAGTAAATGGCTAAACACGATTTATCTCTCACCCGCAACATCGGCATCATGGCGCATATTGATGCCGGTAAAACCACTACTTCGGAGCGTATCCTTTTCTATACAGGTCTGACTCACAAGATTGGTGAGGTGCATGACGGTGCAGCGACAATGGACTGGATGGAGCAGGAGCAGGAACGTGGTATCACCATCACCTCCGCCGCTACAACCACTCGTTGGAACTGGGCTGACAAGCAGTACCGTATCAACCTGATTGACACTCCGGGTCACGTTGACTTCACAGCTGAGGTTGAGCGTTCACTCCGTATCCTTGACGGTGCGGTCGCAACATTCTGTGCAGTAGGTGGCGTTGAGCCACAGTCTGAGACAGTGTGGAGACAGGCCGATAAATATAATGTGCCACGCGTATGCTACGTGAACAAGATGGACCGTTCTGGCGCAAACTTCTTTGAGGTAGTAACCCAGATTAAGACCGTCCTTGGCGCAAACCCATGCCCTATCCAAATCCCTATCGGAGCAGAGGATACTTTCAAAGGCGTGGTTGACCTTATAAAGATGAAGGCTCTCTTCTGGCATGACGAGACAATGGGCGCTGACTATTCGGCAGAGGATATCCCTGCCGACCTTCAGGCAGAGGCTGAGGAGTGGCGCGACAAGATGCTTGAGACCCTCTCATCTTACGATGACGCAATGATGGAGAAGTATTTCGACGACCCATCGACAATCACCGAGGACGAAATCCGCACTGTTATCCGCAAGGCTACAGTCGCTATGGAGATTTACCCAGTGGTATGCGGTTCATCATTCAAGAACAAGGGTGTGCAGACCCTGCTTGACGCTGTTTGTGCATATCTTCCTTCGCCGCTTGACAATCCTTCAATCGAAGGTCATGACCCAAGCGACGCAGACAAGAAGATTGTCCGCAAGCCTTTGGACGAGGAGCCTACGACAGCCCTCGCATTCAAAATCGCAACAGACCCATACGTCGGCCGTCTGTGCTTCTTCAGAGTTTATTCCGGTAAAGTCGTTGCCGGTTCATATATCTTCAACCCACGTTCGGGCAAAAAGGAGAGAATCTCACGCTTGTTCCAGATGCACTCGAACAAACAGAACCCTGTTGACGAGATTGCAGCAGGCGATATAGGTGCAGGTGTTGGTTTCAAGGATATCCGTACAGGTGATACACTCTGTGATGAGGACCACCAGATTGTCCTTGAGTCAATCGACTTCCCAGATCCAGTTATCGGTATAGCCGTTGAGCCTAAGTCGCAGGCTGACCTTGACAAACTGGGTATCGGTCTTGGCAAACTGGCAGAGGAGGACCCAACATTCACAGTGCGCACTGACGAGCAGTCTGGTCAGACAGTTATCTCTGGTATGGGTGAGCTTCACCTTGAGATTATCATTGACCGTCTGAAACGCGAGTTCCATGTTGAGTGTAACCAAGGTCGTCCACAAGTTTCGTACAAAGAGGCTATCACTAAGGAGGTTGACCTCCGTGAGGTTTATAAGAAACAGTCAGGTGGCCGTGGTAAGTTCGCAGACATCATCGTTAAGGTCGGTCCAGTTGACGAAGGCTTTGAGGGCTCTCTGCAATTCATCGATGAGGTTAAGGGCGGTAACGTTCCTAAGGAGTTCATCCCATCAGTACAGAAGGGCTTCCTGGCTGCTATGAAGAACGGTGTGTTGGCAGGTTTCCCTGTTGACCAACTGAAGGTTACCCTTGTCGATGGTTCGTTCCATCCAGTTGACTCAGACCAGTTGTCATTTGAACTCTGCGCACAGTTCGCATTCAAGAACGCTTGTGCCAAGGCTAAACCAGTACTTATGGAGCCAATCATGAAACTGGAAGTCGTAACACCAGAGGAGTCAATGGGTGACGTAATCGGTGACTTGAACAAACGCCGTGGTCAGGTTGAGGGTATGGAGACAAGCCGTACAGGCGCACGCATCGTCAAGGCTAAAGTGCCATTGAGCGAGACATTCGGTTATGTGACCGCTCTCCGTACAATCACTTCAGGCCGTGCAACCTCTTCAATGGAGTTCTCGCATTACGCAGAACTTTCGGCAACCCTTGCCCGTCCAGTAGTGGAAGAGGCACAAGGTCGTGCAGACCTCCTTTAATCGATAAAAAAGTGTGGGTTAGCGAATGACTCTTAACCCACACATTATTAAATAATAGATAGAAAACAAAAAAGAAAGATGAGTCAAAAGATTCGTATCAAACTGAAATCTTACGATCATGCCCTTGTTGACAAATCAGCAGAGAAAATCGTAAACACAGTGAAGGCAACACAGGCCGTTGTTTCAGGTCCAATTCCATTGCCAACACACAAGCGTATTTTTACAGTGAACCGCTCAACATTCGTAAACAAGAAGTCACGTGAGCAGTTCCAGTTGTGCAACTTCAAGCGTCTTATTGACATTTACAACTCGACTCCTAAGACTGTCGATGCGTTGATGAAACTTGAGTTGCCTTCAGGTGTTGAGGTTGAAATCAAGGTTTGATAACCTCAAACTACATTTGGAATTATAATTTTATTTATAAACGGTTCAAGCACGGTATGCTTGTCGCAGAGCCAATGCCGAGCCGCTGAGCCAAAAAAACAAACAAAGAAAAATGCCAGGATTAATTGGTAAGAAAATCGGAATGACTTCCGTTTTCAGTGCAGAAGGCCGTGCCCTTCCCTGCACAGTAATTGAAGTAGGTCCTTGCGTTGTTACTCAGGTCAAGACTATGGAAAAGGATGGCTATTCAGCCCTCCAGCTTGGTTTCCAGGAGAAGTCTGAGAAACACACCAACAAGGCAATGAAGGGTCACTTCGCTGTTTCGGGCACTACTCCAAAGCGCAAACTTGTAGAGTTCAAGGGATTTTCTGACGAGTATCAGCTTGGTCAGACAATCTCGGTTGACTTCTTTCAGGAAGGCGATTGGGTAGATGTTGTCGGAACATCGAAAGGTAAAGGATTCCAGGGCGTTGTAAAGCGTCATGGTTTTGGTGGTGTAGGCCAGAGCACTCATGGTCAGGATGACCGTCTGAGAGCTCCAGGTTCACTCGGTGCATCATCTTACCCTTCAAAGGTTTTCAAGGGGATGCGTATGGCCGGCCAGATGGGCGGTGACCGCGTGACCATGCAAAACCTTCAGGTGATTAAAGTTATCCCAGAGCACAACCTGCTCCTCGTTAAAGGTAGTGTTCCAGGATGCAAAGGTTCAATCGTATTAATTGAGAAGTAAAATGGAAATCAGTGTATTAAACATCAAAGGAGAAGACACCGGAAAGAAGGTTACCCTCAATGAATCCATTTTCGGTATTGAGCCAAATGATCACGCAATTTATTTGGATGTAAAACAGTATCTGGCAAACCAGCGTCAAGGTACACACAAATCGAAGGAACGTTCGGAGATTTCGGGTTCTACGAAGAAACTCGGACGTCAGAAAGGTGGTGGCGGTGCCCGTCGTGGTGACATCAATTCGCCAGTGCTGGTCGGTGGTGCACGTGTTTTCGGACCAAAGCCACGCGACTACTGGTTTAAGTTGAACAAGAAGCTGAAACAACTCGCCCGCAAGTCTGCGTTTGCATACAAACAGATGCAAAATGAGATTGTCGTTGTTGATTCTATCGACTTTGCCGCTCCAAAAACTAAAGACTTTGTACAAATGCTTAATAATCTCAAAATCGGCGATAAAAAAGTGCTCGTGATTTTGCCAGAAGCAAATAAATTTGTATATTTGTCGTCTCGAAATTTGCAGAAAGCGAATGTCATAACTGTCTCGGAATTAAACACGTACGCAATTATGGATTGCAATGCTGTCGTACTTCCGGAGGCTACACTCGCAGGAATTGATAAACATTTTAATGCTTAATTGCGGAGGAACAGATTATGGCAATCATAAAGAAACCAATCGTAACGGAGAAAATGACTCGCATCAGCGAGAAATTCAACCGTGTAGCATTTCAGGTAGCTCACGAAGCTAACAAGATTGAAATCAAGAAGGCTGTAGAGGAGATGTACGGCGTGACAGTGTTGTCAGTCAACACATCAAACTACCACGGCAAGAAAAAAAGCCGCTATACGAAGGCAGGCATCATTAATGGTTTAACAGCAACCTATAAGAAGGCAATCGTGACGCTGAAAGAAGGCGATACCATTGACTTCTATAGCAACATCTAATAGAAAATAGAAATGGCTGTACGCAAATTAAAACCCACAACACCGGGGCAAAGACATAAAATTATTGGAATGTTCGACACAATTACTGCGAGCACTCCAGAAAAATCTCTTGTATGCGGTTTCGGCAAGACAGGTGGCCGAAACAACACAGGTAAGATGACCATGCGCTATATTGGTGGCGGTCACAAGAGAAGATACAGAGTAATTGATTTCAAGCGTTGCTTCAAAGACAACGTTCCAGCAACAGTAAAGACAATCGAGTATGACCCAAACCGTTCTGCCCGTATTGCGCTTCTTTACTATGCTGACGGTGAGAAAAGCTACATTCTTGCACCAAACGGATTGCAGGTAGGTCAAGTACTTCTTTCAGGAAATGATGTTGCGCCAGAGGTTGGCAACTCACTTCCAATGGAGAAAATTCCTCTTGGTACCATGGTACACAACATTGAACTCCGCCCAGGTCAGGGTGCTGCTCTTGTTCGTAGTGCAGGTACTTTCGCACAGATTATCTCACGTGACGGCAAATACGTCATTGTGAAGTTGCCTTCTGGCGAAACTCGTAAGGTTCTCGGCACATGCCGTGCGACTGTCGGCGTAGTCGGCAATGCAGACCATGCGCTTGAGAAATCTGGTAAGGCTGGTCGTACTCGTTGGTTGGGCCGTCGCCCAAGAGTACGTGGCGTTGCAATGAACCCAGTGGATCACCCAATGGGTGGTGGCGAAGGCCGTCAGTCAGGTGGTCACCCACGTTCACGCACAGGACAGTTGGCTAAGGGTAAGAAGACTCGTCGCCCTAAGAAGCAGACAACCCAGTACATAATTGAAAGAAAGAGTAAGTAACCATTAAAGAAGAACTGAATTATGAGTCGTTCATTGAAAAAAGGACCTTATATCAACCTCAAGTTGGAGAAGAAAGTGCTTGACATGAATGAAAGCGGTAAGAAGTCCGTTGTCAAGACTTGGGCAAGAGCCTCAATGATTTCTCCAGACTTCGTTGGTCATACAATTGCAGTCCATAATGGTAACAAATTTATTCCTGTTTACGTAACTGAGAACATGGTAGGTCACAAACTGGGCGAGTTTGCGCCAACACGTACTTTCCGTGGTCATGGTGGTAAGAAGAAATAATAAGTTGCCTTAAGTAATCTATTCATTAATCCAAAAAATTGAATAAAAATGGGTGTAAGAAAACGTAATGCAGCTAATGCACTGAAGGAAGCCCGTAAAACACAATATTTCGCCAAGTTGAACAACGTGCCAACGTCTCCACGCAAGATGCGTCTTGTGGCAGACATGATTCGTGGCATGGAGGTTAACAAGGCACTCGGTGTTTTGAGATTTTCAACCAAGGAGGCTTCTAACCGCGTAGAGAAATTGCTTCGTTCCGCCATCGCCAACTGGGAACAGAAGACAGGCGAGAAGGCAGAGAACGGTAACCTCTACGTTAGCATGATATATGTGGACTCTGCGAGAATGTTGAAGAGACTCCGCACAGCTCCTCAGGGACGTGGTTACAGAATCCGTAAGCGTTCCAACCATGTGACTCTCTTCGTGGATTCAAAAGTAAATAATAACGAAAATCAAGACTAACCAAGATGGGACAGAAAACAAACCCAATAAGTAACCGTTTAGGAATCATCCGCGGTTGGGACTCAAACTGGTATGGCGGCGATAACTATGGAGATACTCTCCTTGAAGATAGCAAGATTCGTAAATACCTCAATGCCCGTCTTGCAAAAGCCAGCCTTTCAAGAATCGTAATCGAAAGAACCCTCAAACTTGTGACCATCACAATCTGCACCGCCCGTCCAGGTGTAGTTATCGGTAAAGGCGGTCAGGATGTTGACAAACTGAAAGAGGAGTTGAAGAAGGTTACGGATAAGGATATCCAGATTAACATTTTCGAGGTAAAACGTCCAGACCTTGACGCAACAATCGTCGGCAGCAATATCGCCCATCAGATTGAGGGCAAAATCGCATACCGTCGTGCCGTTAAGATGGCAATTGCCTCGACAATGAGAATGGGAGCAGAGGGAATCAAGGTCCAAGTGTCAGGACGTCTGAATGGTGCTGAGATGGCACGTTCGGAGATGTTCAAGGAGGGTCGTACCCCACTTCACACATTCCGTGCCGACATTGACTATTGCCACACCGAGGCTCTTACCAAAGTAGGTATCATTGGTATCAAGGTATGGATTTGCCGTGGCGAGGTTTATGGCAAGTGTGACCTTGCTCCTCAGTTCACTGCACAGAAAGATCAGGGTAACCGTGGAGGAAACGACCGTGGCGGCCGCAGACCATTCCGTAATAAAAAGAAGTAAAACCTTTTGAATACAGATTAGAGTTATGTTACAACCTAAAAAAACCAAATACAGAAGACCGCAAAAAGGTCGTGCCAAAGGTTTTGCTCACCGTGGAACCGAGTTGGCTTTCGGTTCTTTCGGTATCAAGTCGCTTGGTACTATATGGATTACCGGTCGTCAGATTGAGGCAGCCCGTGTAGCCATTACCCGTTATATGCAGCGTCAAGGTCAGTTGTGGATTCGCATCTTCCCAGATAAACCAATCACCAAGAAGCCTGCCGATGTACGTATGGGTAAAGGTAAGGGTAGCCCTGAAGGCTATGTAGCACCTGTAACCCCAGGTCGTATTTTGTTCGAGATAGATGGTGTTCCATTCGAAGTCGCTAAAGAAGCTCTCCGTTTGGGTTCACAGAAACTCCCTATTATTACAAAATTCGTTGTTCGTAGAGACTACGATCCAACTCAAAACGTGTAATTTAGTATGAAAACAAGAGAAATCAAAGAACTGACAACTGCCGAAATCAAGGAGCGTGTGGCTTCTGAGAGCGAGGCTTTGGTTCGCATGAAACTCAATCACGCAATTTCTCCACTTGACAACACATCGTTGATCAAGGAGACACGCAGAACAATCGCACGTCTTTACACAGAGTTGCGTCAACGCGAACTTAACCAACAATAATTTATTTATCCGTATTATGGAAAAGAATGTTAGAAAAGAACGTATAGGTGTCGTTTTCAGTGATAAAATGGATAAATCCATTACTGTTGCTGTTAAATGGAAAGAGAAACACCCTATCTACGGAAAGTTTGTCAATAAGACAAAGAAATTCCATGCTCATGACGAGAAGAATGACTGTCATGTAGGTGATACTGTTCTGATTAGAGAGACTCGTCCATTGAGCAAGACTAAGAGATGGACATTAGTAAAAATCATTGAAAGAGCTAAGTAATTATGATACAGACAGAAAGTAGACTTAAGGTTGCCGATAATAGCGGCGCTAAGGAGGTTTTGTGTATCCGCGTGCTTGGCGGTACTGGCAAACGCTATGCCACTGTTGGCGATGTCATTGTAGTTGCAGTCAAGAGCGCTCTCCCATCAGGTGAGGTTAAGAAAGGTGCTGTATCTAAGGCTGTAATCGTTCGTACGAAGAAGGAAATCCGCCGTACCGACGGTTCTTACATCCGTTTCGACGACAATGCCTGCGTATTGCTTAACAATGCTGGCGAAATCCGTGGCAGCCGTATCTTCGGACCAGTTGCCCGCGAGCTCCGCGCGACTAATATGAAAATCATTTCACTTGCACCAGAGGTGCTCTAACTATCTAAAAGGTTAAGCAATGTCAAAGTTACATATCAAAAAAGGTGATCTTGTCTTCGTGAACGCAGGTGAAGATAAAGGCAAAACCGGCCGCGTTCTTCGTGTGCTTGTTGACAAACAGCGCGCAATCGTCGAGGGCATCAATATGGTATCTAAGAGTACCAAGCCTAATGCAAAGAACCCACAAGGTGGAATTGTTAAACTCGAGGCTCCAATTCATATTTCTAATCTCAATGTCGTTGACCCTAAGAGCGGGAAACCAACCCGTATCGGTCGCCGTTTGAATGATAAGGGAAAATTGGTTCGCTATGCTAAAAAATCAGGGGAGGAGATTAAGTAATGGATACACTTAGTTTGAAGAAAGAGTATCAGGAGCGTATCGTTCCTGCTCTGACAAAGGAGTTTGGTTATACAACTGTTATGCAGGTTCCAAGACTTGAGAAGATTGTCCTCAATCAGGGTCTTGGTATCGCAATTGCTGACAAGAAGATTATCGATACGGCTATCGAAGAGATGACCGCTATCACTGGTCAGAAGGCTGTACAGACAGTTTCGCGCAAGGATATCGCAAACTTCAAGGTTCGTAAGAAAATGCCTATCGGTGTTCGCGTAACCCTTCGTGACAAGAGGATGTATGAGTTCCTTGAGCGTCTTATCCGTGTCGCTCTTCCTCGTATCCGTGACTTCAAGGGTATCGAGAGCAAGCTTGACGGTCGTGGGAACTATACACTCGGTATTACTGAGCAGATTATCTTCCCAGAGATCAATATCGACAACATCCAGAAGTTGCTCGGTATGAATATCACTTTCGTTACAACAGCAAAGACTGACGAAGAGGGTTTCGCCCTTCTCCGTGAGTTCGGTTTACCATTTAAAAAGAATTGATAGGATATGGCTAAAGAATCAATGAAAGCCCGTGAGGTTAAGCGTGCCCGTCTCGTAGCAAAATACGCCGCAAAACGTGAGCAGATGCTCAAGGATGGTGACTACGAGGGTTTGCAGACCTTGCCAAAGAATGCCTGCTATGTTCGTTTGCACAACCGTTGCAAACTGACCGGACGTCCTAAAGGATTTATCCGCCAGTTCGGAATCTCTCGTATTCAGTTCAGGGAGATGGCCGCAGCAGGTCTCATTCCAGGTGTTAAGAAGGCTAGCTGGTAAACAGTCGCTTTGGTTAATGTGGGGGTGCGAACAATCGCATCTCTGCATTGTCTCGTAATTCCGAGGAATTATTTATTAACTAAATATTGTTCCGACACGTTGGAATCAATTTAATTAAAAACTTTTATGACAGATCCAATCGCAGATTATTTAACTCGACTCCGCAATGCGATTAAAGCTAATCATCGCGTAGTTGAAGTTCCTGCCTCTAATCTCAAAAAGGAAATCACGAAAGTACTTTTTGACAAAGGCTACATTCTGAACTACAAGTTCGTAGAGGATGGTCCGCAGGGTACAATAAAAATAGCCCTGAAGTACGATCCCGTAAACAAAGTTAATGCAATCAAGAAGTTGCAGAGAGTGTCAACTCCAGGTTTGCGTCAGTACACAGGCTACAAAGAGATGCCACGCGTCTTGAACGGCTTGGGTATTGCTATCCTTTCGACATCCAAAGGCGTTATGACCGACAAAGAGGCAACGCAGGAGAAAGTTGGTGGCGAAGTATTATGTTTCGTATATTAATTTGAGGAGGTAATATTATGTCAAGAATAGGAAAATTGCCAGTTCACCTCCCAAAAGGTGTTACAATTTCGGTTAACGGCAATGTTGTTACTGTTAAAGGCCCTAAGGGTGAATTGAAGCAGGATGTCAATCCAAACATTACCGTTACGGTTGATGGTGGCGTATGTCATGTTGCACGTCCAAACGACGAGCGCGAAATGCGTGCTATGCATGGTCTCTACCGCGCATTGATTCACAATATGGTTGTTGGTGTCTCTGAAGGTTACAAGAAGACCCTTGAGTTGGTGGGTGTAGGTTACCGTGCCAACGCTACAGGTCAAGTGCTTGAGCTTTCTCTCGGTTATACCCATGCAATTTACATGGGACTTGCACCTGAGATTAAGGTTCAGACCGTTTCGGAACGTAACCAGAACCCATTGATTATCCTTGAAAGCTGCGACAAACAGCTTCTCGGTCAGGTTTGTGCTAAGATTCGCTCATTCCGTATGCCAGAGCCTTACAAAGGAAAGGGTGTCAAGTTCCAGGGTGAATATATTCGTCGTAAAGCAGGTAAGACTGCTGGTAAGTAATTTATATAAAGTAGATTATTATGGACCGCAAAATAGAAAGAAGACTCAAGATAAAGGCTCATATCCGTCACAATGTGAACGGTACAGCCGAAAAACCTCGTTTGTCTGTTTTCCGCAGCAATGCGCAAATCTATGCTCAAATTATTGATGATGTCGCCGGCAGAACTCTTGTGTCAGCGAACTCGCTTGGCATCAAAGAGAAGATGACCAAGACAGAGGTGGCCGCAAAAGTCGGTGAGGCTGTAGCAAAGAAGGCATTGGAGGCAGGTATAAATACTGTAGTATTTGACCGTAATGGATTTTTGTATCACGGACGTGTTAAACAATTGGCTGATGCTGCTCGTTCTGCAGGCCTCAAATTCTAAAAACTATGGCAGAAAATAACAAACAGAGAACAATGACGAGTGAGTCAGAGTTGGTAGACCGTCTCGTAGCTATTAATCGTGTAACCAAGGTTACCAAGGGTGGTCGTGCCTTCAGCTTCGCTGCTATCGTAGTTGTAGGTGATGGCAATGGCCTCGTTGGTTGGGGTCTCGGTAAGGCAGGTGAGGTTTCCGCTGCCATCCAGAAGGGTGCTGAGGCTGCAAAGAAGAACCTTATCAAGGTTCCCGTACACAATGGTACCATCCCTCACGAGCAAGTAGCCCGTTATGGTGGTTCTGAGGTGTTCCTTCACCCAGCGTCAGCCGGTACCGGACTGAAGGCAGGTGGTGCAATGCGTGCCGTACTTGAGAGTGCAGGTGTCAAAGACCTTCTTGCAAAGAGCAAGGGTTCATCCAACCCTCACAACCTTGTAAAAGCAACATTTGCCGCTCTTGCTGAAATGCGTGATGCTTTCACTGTAGCTCAGAATCGTGGTGTCAGCCTGACTAAGGTATTTAAAGGTTAAACCAATTAAAGTATAGTACGAATATGGCTACAATAAAAATACAGCAAGTAAGAAGCCGCATCAAGTGTATGAAGAACCAGAAACGTACTCTTGATGCCCTTGGCCTTCACAAAATGAACCAGGTCGTAGAACACGAGGATACCCCAGCAATCATGGGTATGGTCGAGGTTGTTAAACACTTGGTTAAGGTAATCAGATAAGTCGAACCATTAATTTTAGTAACATTATGAATTTGTCTAATATAACACCTGCCGCTGGTTCCAACAAGGACGATAAACGCATCGGCCGTGGCCCAGGCTCAGGCAAGGGCGGAACTTCTACCCGTGGTCATAAGGGTGCCAAGTCCCGTTCAGGTTACAAGCGTAAAATCGGTTTTGAGGGTGGACAGATGCCATTGCAGCGTCGTTTGCCTAAGTTCGGTTTCCATCCGTTGACCCATACTGAATACAAGGGAATCAACATCTCTACGCTTCAGAGCCTCGCTGAGTCTAAGGGTTTCGAGAAGATTGACGTGCCTACACTTATCCAGTGTGGTATGATTCGCAAGAACCAGCTCGTGAAAATCCTTGGCAACGGTGAACTTACTATTAAACTCGAAGTAACTGCACACGCATTCTCTAAATCGGCAGAGGCAGCAATCACTGCCGTTGGTGGTAGCGTGATTAAACTCTAAACACAATGAAATTTATAGAGACACTGAAAAATATCTGGAGGATACAGGAACTCCGCGTTAAGTTGGGATATACCTTACTCTTTATCCTGATTTACCGTTTCGGCTCTTTCGTCGTATTGCCAGGTATTGATCCCCAGGCGCTGACACACCTGCAGGAACAGACAGCCGGTGGCCTTATGTCATTGCTTGATATGTTCTCGGGTGGTGCATTCTCCAATGCGTCTATCTTTGCGCTTGGTATCATGCCATATATCTCGGCATCTATTGTCATGCAGCTGCTGGCAATCGCAATTCCATATTTCAAGAAAATGCAGATGGAGGGCGAGAGTGGCCGTAACAAGATTAACCGCTGGACAAGGTATCTGACCGTGGCAATCCTTTTGTTCCAAGGTCCTTCCTACCTTGTCAACCTCAATGTGCAGATGAGATATGCAGGTGCCTCTATGCCTGATGGTTTCTGGTTCTCTTTCTCTTCGACACTCATCCTTTGCGCAGGTTCTATGTTTGTGATGTGGCTTGGTGAGCGTATGACTGACCGTGGAATTGGTAATGGTATCTCCATGCTTATCATGATTGGTATCATCGCCCGTTTCCCAGGAGCTTTCATGAAGGAGTTCGCTTCCCGTCTTGGCGACGCAGGAGGCGGTCTCATTATGTTGCTTGCTGAGGTTGTCATTCTCCTCCTTGTCATCGCAGCTTCTATCCTTCTCGTGCAGGGTACCCGCAAGGTTCCAGTACAGTATGCGAAGCGTGTCGTGGGTAACCGTCAGTACGGTGGTGTCCGTCAGTACATTCCTCTCAAGGTTAATGCGGCAGGTGTGATGCCTATCATTTTTGCCCAGGCCATCATGATGTTGCCAATCATGTTCGCTGGCTTCAACCCTGATAAATTCAACAGTGGTTTTATGCACGCTTTCATGGACAACAATGGCGTTTGGTACAACATTGTGTTTGCACTGCTCATCATCCTGTTTACCTACTTCTATACTGCAATTACCATCAATCCTACCCAGATGGCAGAATCCATCCAGCAGAACAACGGCTTCATCCCTGGTGTGAAACCAGGTAAGCAGACTGCGCATTACATTGATACCATCATGTCTCGCATCACCTTGCCAGGTTCTATCTTCTTGGCTATTGTTGCCATCATGCCTGCTTTCGCAAGTCTTCTTGGCATCACACGTGAGTTTGCACAGTTCTATGGTGGTACCTCTTTGCTCATCCTCGTAGGTGTTGTTCTGGATACCCTCCAGCAGATTGAGAGTTACTTGCTCATGCGTCACTGTGATGGTCTCATGCAGTCTGGTAGAATCAAAGGCCGTACAGGTTCAATGGCTGCATATTGATTTGTTGCGATGATATATTTGAAGACAGCTGAGGAGATTGAACTTCTCCGTGAGAACAATATCCTGGTTTGCAAAACCCTCGCTGAGGTTTCTAAACATATCAAACCGGGAGTCACGACAGCTGAACTCGATAGGATAGCAGAAGAGTTTATCCGAGACAATGGAGCGACTCCTGCATTCAAAGGTTATAATGGTTTTCCAGCATCCATCTGCGCGTCTGTCAACGAGCAGGTGGTGCACGGAATACCGTCCGACAAGGTGGTGCTGAAAGACGGCGACATCATTTCGGTCGATTGCGGTACGTTTATGAAAGGTTTCGTTGGCGATTCAGCCTACACTTTCGCTGTCGGCGAGATTTCCGACGATGTGAAGCGTCTGCTACAGACTACAAAGGAGTCGTTGTTCAAGGGAATTGAGAAAGCCGTCGAGGGCAACAGGATTGGAGACATCGGTCATGCGGTGCAGTCCTATTGCGAGGAACGTGGCTATTCTGTGGTTCGCGAGATGGAAGGTCATGGTGTCGGCCGTGTGATGCACGAGGCACCTGGTGTTCCGAATTTCGGCAAACGAGGTTCTGGCGTTATGCTCAAAGAGGGTATGACTATCTGTATAGAGCCAATGATAAACATGGGTCGTAAAGAACTTATGTTTGGACGTGACGGATGGAGTACCTGGGCAAAAGACCGTAAACCTTCGGCGCATTTTGAGAATGCCGTGGCTGTCCGTCGGGGAAAATCGGATATATTATCAGACTTCTCGATTATTGAGTCTGTCCTCAGTGAGATGGGAAGAGAATTTTAACTATCAATAAATACCTTATGGCAAAACAAGCTGACATCGAGATTGACGGTACAATAGTAGAGGCTCTGTCAAATGCAATGTTCAGGGTCGAACTGGAGAACGGTCATCAAATCATCGCACATATCTCTGGCAAGATGCGAATGCACTATATTAAGATTCTGCCAGGAGACAAGGTGCGTGTGGAAATGTCACCATACGACCTTACCAAAGGTCGGATATCGTTCAGATATAAATAAAATGGCTCAGTGGTTCTTTCGCGGCATCTGAAAAAACATCGACCATGCCACGGGAGATAACGCAGTGCTTAATAAAACATTAATAAAATGAAAGTAAAAGCTTCCATCAAAAGACGAAACGAAGACTGCAAGATAGTTCGCAGGAAAGGTCGTCTGTATGTTATTAACAAAAAGAACCCTAAGATGAAAATGCGTCAGGGTTAAACCAATTAATTAAAAACTATGGCTATAAGAATCGTCGGAGTAGATTTGCCCCAGAACAAACGTGGGGAAGTCGGATTGACTTATATCTACGGAATAGGTCGTAGCAGCGCACGTAAGATTCTCACCGAGGCAGGTGTGGATTTTGACATCAAGGTTCAGGACTGGACTGATGATCAGGCTGCAAAAATTCGTGAAATCATTGGTGCTAACTACAAGGTTGAGGGTGATCTTCGTTCTGAGACACAGCTCAACATCAAGCGACTGATGGATATCGGTTGCTATCGTGGAGTTCGTCATCGTCTTGGTTTGCCATTGCGTGGACAGAGCACAAAGAACAATGCTCGTACACGTAAGGGTAAGAAGAAGACAGTTGCAAACAAGAAAAAGGCAACTAAGTAATTAACTGTTTAAAATTGTAGTTAGACATGGCAAAGAAAACAGTAGCAGCAAAGAAAAGAGTCGTAAAAGTTGACGGCGTAGGCCAGTTGCACGTACACTCTTCTTTCAACAACATCATTGTAACTATTTCAAACGGTGAGGGTCAGGTTATCTCTTGGTCATCAGCTGGTAAGATGGGTTTCCGTGGTTCAAAGAAGAACACACCATACGCAGCCCAGATGGCAGCCCAGGATTGCGCCAAAGTTGCTTTCGACCTTGGTTTGCGTAAAGTCAAGGCTTACGTGAAAGGTCCAGGCAATGGACGTGAGTCAGCCATCCGTACCGTTAACGGAGCCGGCATCGAAGTGACAGAGATTATCGACGTTACACCACTTCCACATAATGGATGTCGTCCTGCAAAACGTCGTCGTGTATAATTCATATTAAAATTAAAGAAAATGGCAAGATATACAGGACCAAAAACAAGAATCGCCCGCAGATTCGGTGAGCCAATCTACGGACCAGACAAAGCGCAGGCACGTCGTAACTATGCACCAGGCCAGCACGGTAATTCACGTAAACATAAAGTATCTGAGTACGGTACTCAGTTGAAAGAGAAGCAGAAAGCTAAATACACTTACGGTGTATTGGAGAAACAGTTCCGCAATCTCTTCGAGAAGGCACAGACCAAGAAGGGCGTCACTGGTGAGATTCTTCTCCAGTTGCTCGAATCGCGTCTTGACAACGTTGTCTATCGTCTCGGTATCGCTCCAACCCGTCCAGCAGCACGCCAGCTTGTGCTCCATCGTCACATTGTCGTAGATGGCGAGGTTGTAAACATCCCTTCATATACCTTGAAACAGGGACAGGTAGTAGGTGTACGCGAGCGCGACAAATCTATGGTTGTCATCGCAGACGCTTTGGCTGGCTTCAACCACAGCAAGTACCCTTGGATTGAATGGGACGAGAATATGATGTGTGGCAAATACCTTCACATGCCTGAGCGTGCTGACATCCCAGAAAACATCAAGGAGCAGTTAATCGTTGAGTTGTATTCAAAATAATAAGTGAAACTATGGCAATATTAGCATTTCAACAACCAGAGACGGTAATCATGGTTGAGGCGACTGACTTCTACGGAAAATTCGAGTTTCGTCCGCTTGAACCAGGTTTTGGTATTACTATCGGTAATGCTTTGCGCCGTATTTTGCTTTCCTCGCTCGAAGGTTTTGCAATCTCTTGCATAAAAATCGAAGGCGTTGACCATGAGTTTGCAACTATTCCTGGCGTTATAGATGATGTTACCAATATCATCCTCAATCTCAAACAGGTTCGTCTGAAACGTATCATTGACGATGCCACTGAGGAAAAGATTACTATCAATGTCAGTGGTCGCGAAGAACTTCGTGCCGGCGATTTCAATGCCGCTATGCAGAACTTCGAGGTCTTGAACCCTGAGTTGGTAATTTGTCGTATGGATCCTTCGGCTTCTTTCAATATGGAAATGACCATAATCAAAGGTCGTGGTTATTTGCCTGCCGACGAGAACCCTTACGTTACCCCAGAGATTGGCGTTATCCCAATCGATGCTATTTTCACGCCAATTCGCAACGTCAAGTATTCCTCCCTTCCTTATCGTGTCGAGCAGAAGACTGACTACGAGAACCTGATTATCGAGATTACTACCGATGGGTCTATTCATCCTAAGGAGGCACTAAAAGAGGCTGCCCATATCCTTATCCAACACTTTATGTTGTTCTCCGACGAGCGCATTGCGATTGACCTTGAGGGCAACAATGGTGTCGAGGAGTTTAACGAGGAAGTCCTCCACATGCGTCAACTGCTTAAAACCAAACTTGTTGACCTTGACCTTTCAGTCCGCGCCCTCAATTGCTTGAAGGCTGCCGACATCGAGACTCTTGGTGAACTTTGCAAAATCAACCGCAATGAGTTGCTGAAGTTCCGTAACTTCGGTAAGAAGTCACTTACCGAGTTGGACGCAAAACTTGATTCCTTGAACTTGCAGTTCGGCATGGATCTTACAAAATACAAACTTGATAAAGAGTAAATAAAAATGAGACATAATTGTAAATTCAATCATTTGGGACGTACTGCTGCTCACCGTGCCGCAATGTTGTCAAATATGGCCACATCGCTCATTCTGCACAAACGCATCAGCACGACCACAGCCAAGGCTAAGGCTCTTAAGATTTATGTCGAGCCACTTCTGACTAAGGCAAAAATAGACTCGACACAGTCGCGTCGTCTGGTGTTCCAGAAACTCCAGAGCAAGGAGGCTGTCACAGAGCTTTTCCGCGAGATTTCGCAGAAAATCGCTAACCGTCCAGGCGGTTACACACGTATTCTCCGCACAGGCTACCGTCTTGGCGATGCTGCCGAGATGTGTATCATCGAGCTTGTCGATTACAATGAGAACATGCTCAAGGAGAAGGCAGCCAAGAAGGCTACACGTACACGTCGTAGCAAAAAATCGGCTGCACCTGCCGCAGAAACTCCTGCAACCGAGGCTCCTACTGCTGAGTAATCCAGTCGGAATCATCAATAGAAAGAGGACTTCCATTGTTTTGGAAGTCCTCTTTTTTGTTTCATAACTGTTGTGATTTCCATTCTTTGTGTTTTTATATACAAAAAAGTCCACGGTGTGTGGCCGTGGACTTTATGGACGAATCAGAAGGTATCACGCACAGTTTCTCAGTTGTGTGTAGAATCCTGTTGATTCGTTGTAGGTAATGTACTTCCGGTATGTCCAGACTTTTAGGATTGAACCGCAATCTTCAGACAGTCCAACTTTCAGTCGAAAGTTGATTAGATCCTGCTTCGTGAAAGAGGTAGGAAGGTAAGTGAGAAGATTGGTGCGTCCTGGGCGCGATGGGATAATCTCTTTGGACTGCTCGATGGTAATCTGGCGGCCGAAGAAATGGCATTTGCATGCCAAGTCATAGTCGAGCGACCACTCGCAGAACTGGTCGATTTTTTCATCCCAACGACAGCCGTTGGCAATGTAGAGGACAATTGCCTTCATGTGGGCAATAGTGACAGCACGCGAGGCAAGTTCCTCAGTGACAAGGTCGTCGCACTGGAGGCTGATGTCCATACATTTGCGATGGAGACGTTCAGCCATGCGGAAAGCCTCGTCACATTGGAGATGCCCATGGGTGCTTTCAAGATTGTCGAGGAACGGTTTGAGGCTATCGGCAAACGACTGGTCGTAAGGCAGATAGCGGAACTCTGCGCCACGCTCACGGACGATTGTGCAGAGGTTGATGCGGGAGAGCGTGCCATCCACCAGACGGCTGTGGAAGAACTCCATACCCTTCTGGATAGTGGCAGAGGCATTCCAGTTCCAACGCACTGGCACACGGTCGGTTACGGCATTGAAGCTGACACGTTCCTGACCATACTCGGCATTGTCAAAGGCGAGGCGGATGATTTTGCCAACGTCCTTGGTGCCAGAGGTACGGAGGTTGTTGAGGAGCTCAAGTTCGTCCATCTTGGTGTAGATGTAGCGTCCACGGGCATCAGCAAGGCGGCGTACGAAGGCGGCGTTGGTCATGTCATCGCTGAGAATCTGGATGACAAGGTCGTCTGGGTGTTCGGGTTTGGCCTGACGCGAACTGCACGAGTTCACTGCGGCGAGCCACTCCTTCTCGCGGAGACGGTTGACCTTGTCACGTTGGTTAATGCGGTCAAGGATGAACTTGATCGGTGCGTTAACGGCAGACTTGCCGGAAGACTGCTTCGCCATCAGGACGCACATGAAGTTCGGCTCTTTGTCCTGCGAGCCGTCGATGAGGTCAAAGCGCACGTCTGAGACAAGCGTTCCGAGTGCGGGGAAGACCGCATTTGCCACGGCAGGGCGACAGGATTCAGGGACGTTCTTCGTCAGCAAAGAGATGAGCGAAGGGAGTTGAGCTGGCATCAATGGGAAATTTTGTGTAGATGCCTCGCTGCCAAAGAAATTTTTGGACATAGATTTAATGTTTTGAATTAAACAATGTCCTGCTCTCGGTTAATCGTAAGATTTTACCGGTAAAAAAGCAGGGTTAATGAATCTCGGTGCAAAGGTAATGAAATTATCTGAGACTGACAAGGATGTTGACACAAAAAAATTCGTGTTTTTTCAAGAAGTGGTATAGGAGATTTCTAATTGTAACCGTTTAATTGTAACCGGGGGACTAAATGTCTGTGTGACAATGGGGGAGTGTGGCAAAGATGCCAAAATTTAATTGTAACCAATTGTAACCAATTGTAACCCTGAAAAAGAGATGATGAAAAGTCAGGCAAAGATGAAGGAAAAATAGTGGAAAAACGTGTCGGAGGAAAAATCAGAGGCGAAAATTTAACATTTAAAATCGGGTTTTTTTGGATTTGGGCTAAGTCGTAGTTACGTTAGGGGTTCGTTTGGGCTACGTCTTTTTTAAGGGCAGTTAAGTTTTGTGCAACTAATGTTAATTTAGGAAAGTCGATTTTGGGATTTACAAAATTTTGCATATTTTATGTGAGTCGGGCGGTTACAATTGGTTACAATTGGTTACAATTGATTTTTGGCAGATTTGAGAAGAATGGGTATTGATAGACAAAGAGTTAGGTGGTGGGTTACAATTAAACGGTTACAATTAGAAATTTGCTATACACTTTGTCTTTTCCTGAAAAAGTTGACAGATTATTGATTATTTTTCTAATAAGATAGACATCGTCCTATAAACATAGACATATTTCTGTTTTTGTTGTCAGCGTACTCAAATGATTGCGCCCACAGAATCTCGCAGTCTTCGGCTGTCTTTTCCAGGAAAAGGTAGATATATTATTGGTTATTTTCCTAATAAGATTGTCATTCGTTTTATTATCATGTCGTGTGAGATTTTCAAATCGGTTGCAAAGTTACGAACTTTTTCTTGATTGGCAAAATGTTTTTGCTGTAAAAGTCGGAAAATTAGCAATAGCATTTCAAATTTTCGGGATATTTGAATGCAGTGTAGTCTTACCGCTTCATAATAATATTGACCAAGGCGAATCTTCGGAAAGTGTTGGCTGTCATTGTCTAAATCGTCAGAACTGTCGAGAAGAGATGCGATTAAGAAAGTTGGCTTCACTTCGGCAATTCAAGAAAGCTTGATTTCATTTGGCTTGCAGCAGTTTTGATGTTGTTCATCAGTTATTTAGCCTGCTAAACTTTTTCTTCACATGTTAATATCTAGTTCAAGTCAACATATTTCGTCCTAAGTTATTGTTTCATTATCTCTAAACGGAAAGAACTGATTTTGTCGATAACATGGCAGAACCAATTTTCTTGAAACAGAAAGCAAATTTTACATAATCAATAATCGCGAGGTCGTAGTTTTATTGAAACTACAAGAAAAAGACAGGTATGCTGTTTCTCGCTTGTTAGCAGAGTTGGTTAAGGAAAACGAGATAGTGCAAACAGATGACAGTGTTCGTAATAATATTAAAATACAAATACTTACGATGATTTTGTGTACAGTTTGTGTGCAAAAAAGCCGATGGACAGATCCTGTGATTTTCTTTGCAAGCCCGTCGCGCTAACCTCAAACCTTGTATATCTAAAAAAGCGAAGAGCCTATATAATAACTAAAATGTCGCAACAAATAATTATCACAAATCCTTTGGCAAAACAAATAATTATTTGTATATTTGCAGCGTCAAGTGTAACCGTTAGGATATGGCATAATTCATGAAGGAAATAGAGATGACGTGTGAGTCTCTAATTAGAAAATTCAGTGAGGTAATATGCTGTAGTATAGGTTGTGATAAAAACACTACTATTGGATTTGTGGAAAGGAATCTTTCCGGGCCACATTTTCGGACTGACACAGTTTGTCTTCATCATTACAACGGGTTTGCTAATAGATACGGACGAATCGTGCATTTGAGTTTCAAAACGTAGGTATATGAACATAAGGTTTTTTTATATTACTCTTTAGTAAATGAGCCCATTTGTAAGAGTCTTTTTTACGAAAAATAGCAAAACTAAGGTTAATTGTCAATGTGTTATAAATCACAATAGTGCGTTTCCAGACTTTTTCAAATGGACTCTTATTTTATCATCACATAAACGTTATTGTGTAACATATTATTATTAGTTGCCATGGGTGTTGTCCTAAAATGCATAAAAGATAGTGATCCCGAAGGGAGAATATTGACCTTTGAGACATTTAAGCACATGATAAATGATGATGCTCAAGAGTTTTTTGGAGCATTTGATGATCATGAAACAAATGGCTATGAAGAAAAAACAAGTCATCCTCTGTACGCAGAAGAACACCCGTCAAGCGACAATTTGCATAGATTTGATGCTGAAGATGTAAAGGATAAATTCAATGACAGTAAATTTAAGTATTTTCTTGATGGTTCAAGACATGTGTACAAGACAAGTGATATTATTATAAATGGCGTTGTTTATCCGGTTGTCTCAGGACAGATTATCGTTGGTTGTACATGTAGAGAAGAACGAAAAATATCAATCTCTGATTATGAAAATTGTTTTGTACGTAAAATAGTATTGGTCTTGCCAGACAAGTTTGACATTGACAAATTAGGAAAACATTTTATCGAAAAGCAACTTGAAATCATCAATGACAATCTAAAAGCAAAATACAAAGAGAACGCTATACAATTCAGCGATTTGTTGACATATGACACAGAGTCAGACAAAGATGAATTGAATGACAGAAATAAGTATCTACATAGGGCAATAACCAAGATTCAAAACGAAATGATGGATCAAGAGCAAATAATGGTTCGTCATTTATGTGAGACGGATATGTTAGGAAAAAATTCCTGGCTGATAAAAGATGGTACGCTTGAGTACAAAAAAGAGTTTTCGAACAGACCTGATGTGAATCTTGATATCGCTCAATTTGCCGACCATATCAATCATGTAATTGGAGCATCAAAAATGTTCAATCCTGAGTTGTTGAGTTACCAAGAAAAAAAAATAAGTCAAATAATAGCTACCCTTCCTCCAATGGCAAGAACAAACGCTTATTTGTTTAAACATCAGCAGCACTTTTATTGTGTATGGTATCTGAGGATGAGAGAGAATCCAAAACCGCCAACTAAATTTTCGGACGTGATTAAGGTGGAGTTTCTGATGCATGATGCTGTGCCTATATCTTCACAGATGATTAATAATATATCTATGCACCTTTTGAACGAAGCAACCCCCGTGTGTTTTGGAAAAGATGCCAGGTGGGGAAATCATTTGTACCCGATTTATTTGACAGAAACATATTGCAAGACAAAATATATATTTGACCAAAAGATAATAAACGTAATTTGATATGGAAGAAAAAATCCTTGGAAAAGTATCTGCAACAGAGAAAAATCCATCAACAGTCGATGATTTCTATTTCTGGACGAAGTCAGGAATCATTCTGAATCCTTTTGACATTGTTAAAGTTGAACATATCAATGATTCCGTAACATATGGAACAATTGAATCTATAAGTCATGTGACAGATTCCGCAAGTCATTTATCAAGTTTCATTTCTTCAGAGTTTGGAGAAATCAATGAAACAGCGGATGGAAACACTGACCGTTTGGCATTCAATTACGTTCATGTAAAGATTGTTGGAAATGACAAGGATATATATACACCAGTTCTACATGGTAAATGTGTGACAACATGCTCGGTTGAAGACATTAAGAAAGCGTACGGATTGGATAAGGTAAAGAATGGGTTGCCATGTGGATATCTTGAAATGTACGATCAAAAGATTCCTGTAAAAATAAATGCTGACTTTCTGGTCGGTCCAGATGGAGCACACCTGAACATATCTGGCATTTCAGGTTTAGCATGCAAAACATCATATTGTATGTTCTTGCTTAATGCAATGCAACAAAAGTATTCAAAAGCGGATTTGAGTGAAGAAGGAAATAAGACGGCTGCTTATGTAATATTCAATCTAAAAGGACAGGATTTGCTTTGCATAGACAAACAGGCGCAAGTTTCAGACGAAGTAAAAAAAGAATATGACCTGCTTCAAATGAATCCTGAGCCTTTTAAGAACGTGTTATACCTTTACCCATACTCGAAGATAGAAGAGAATCATCACATGCAGACTTTTGGCAATTGGGATGAGATTGTACACTCACAATGGATAAAAGAAAAGGCGACTATTTTCAAGTATACCTGGGATTCTTGTAAAGAAAGACTTGAATATATATTTACAAATGAGGATATAGATGACAAGGCAGGAACAATGGCCAGTGTCATTGCGTATATTGAAAGTGAAAAAGAACCATTCAGAAATATTGGATCTTGGGATAAATTCAAAACAAGGTTAAATGAGTTACTGAACAACAAAGCATTGGTTCAAGATTCGGGAATACCATTAGTCTCGTGGAAAAAATTCAAGAGAATTATGGATAAAGTTCTTTGTGACGAAGTATTCTGTGACGATGTTAGTTCAGATTCAAAGCAAGTAGTTTTGTCAGAATCGTTGCAAGGAATAAAACCTAATGAGGTCAGAGTTATAGATATTGCACGATTGGATGAAAAATCTCAAGCCTTTGTTTTTGGCGATGTGATAGAGACTTTGAATAAAATGATGAGTGCCAAGAACATAGATGGAATGCCAGACAAAATTATAGTCTTTGTTGATGAATTAAACAAGTATGCATCTAAAGATGTCCCAAAATCATCACAAATATTGCAGCAACTGCTTGATATTGCAGAGCGAGGAAGGTCATTGGGGTTAATATTATTCTCGGTTGAACAATTAAGGAGTGCAATACATGACAGGGTAAAGGGAAACTGCGCTACATCTGCTTTTGGTCGCACCAACTTTGTTGAAGTGTCAAATACAGACTACAGATACTATGGAGATACATACCGGAATATGATGACCCGACTCTCTCGGGGATACTATATAATATCAAATCCCGCATTGAGATCTTTAATGAAAATAAAATTTCCAAGACCAGTTTATATAGAGAATAAATAATGGAGGGTTATAATTGTAATATCGGCGCAGGAATCTTGAAACTGTGCATGGGCGAAAATTATACTGATGCAACAGTAGTATTCAGAGAATATGTTCAGAATGCCATTGATGCTATTTATCAAGCCGAAAAATCAGGTATTTTGGACAAAAACAATAATTATGTAAGTATAGATATTGAGGGTAATGATATAATAATTCAAGACAGGGGAACAGGTGTAAAATCTACTGATATAGGTCCCGTTTTGATTGATTTGGGGAAATCGACAAAAGATGCTACAGATATAGGTAGATATGGTATAGGTAGATTATCTGGAGCTAATTGGTGTGATGAAATTATTTTTGAGACCAGTTATAATGGAGAACCTATAAAATCTATATTGGTTTTCAACTCGAAACATGCAAGACAATTGACTGAATCCAATAGTATGGATTGTGGCAGCGTGATGGATGATGTCACTTCGTTGCTGCAAGAACCAGAGATAGAAGAGGCTCATTATTTTCGTGTGCGTTTGATGAATGTAAAAGATGAATTGAAAGATGAAAAAACAATTAGGGAATATCTTTCGTTCATTGCCCCTGTTCCTTATGAAGACACTTTTTTTGATGATTGTCAGAAAAAGGCTTTTAAGGCTAATCCCGAGTTTCAGGAACTGTCTGACAATGAAAAAATCTGCAAGATATTCTTAAACGGGAAACCAGTAAACAAACCATACGTTTCTGTAATACAGTCAGGAAAAGACATTATAAAAATAACACCTCCGGCATTTTATAAAATAACAGACGAGGATTTCGGAGACTTGGCATGGGGTTGGTACTCTTTGAAAGAGAACGCACAGCAAATGGGAAACATTCCCTACAAAGGTATCAGACTTAGGCAAAAAAACATGGCAGTAGGCTCGATGAGTTATTTAGTCGAATTATTTAGTAACGCCACAGCATTAAATTATGTTATTGGTGAGGTATTTATAATGCATTCCAATATTGTGCCAACTGGATCAAGAGATGGTATATTGTCGTCAAGTGAGTATGAAGAGTTGAAAATACGATTAAAGAAGAAATTTGTCGAAATCAGTAGAATATACGATGCTTTATCTAGAGTTGGAAGCGAGGGATTTAGACCTCTTATTGCTTCTCAAATCAATATTCAAACTATTAAGAATGAATTGAATGCATGCGAAGATGAAGCAACCAAAAAAAAGATAAAAGAGGAAATAAAGGAACAGGAAAATGAAAAACAAAAATCGGAAGAGGCACTTAAGAACAAATTAAAATATCTATCTCAGTTTGGTAATAAGATAGATATGATAATGGAAAGTACAATTAAATATTGGGATAAAGCAGCAAAAAACCAAGTTTTCGGTCATAACACAAAAGCGGATTCAAACAATCAGGTAGAACAAATTGAAATTCAGAAGATAGTAAAAAAACTTGAAGAAGAGAATAGTCTTGAAGATGAGATAAAAAACGATAACAGCAACAACGAACAGGAAGTGCCTACTCAAGATAATAGTGAAACAAAGAAACCAATACGACCAAAAGAGACAGATCCTTTTCTGATACTAAGCAGTCCTGAATTCAAAATAATAAAGAAAGTTTTTGCTGTTATCAACGCAGAAAGGAGACTTGATGATGCAATGAAAGCAAAAATAAAAGAGAGTCTGAAAAAGAGGATTTTGTCTGAATGAAAAGAAATATACTATTAATAGAGCCAAACTATAAGAACAAGTTTCCGCCAGTTGCGTTAATGAAATTGTCAACCTATCATAAGAGAATGGGTGACAATGTCGTATTCTACAAAGGTGATATAAAAGATTTTATAATCTACAGGATTGCAGATAAATGCATCAATAAATTGAAGACCGTTGACTCTTCCGTTTATTGGGCTTCAAAGAAAGATATTATTTTCAACTTCATAAAAACAAGGAAAAAAGAGTATCTAGAGACTGTAAATACTAATCCTAATTATAAATATTTTCTGGTTATAGAGAATTGGCTTTTATACTATAAAGATTATTTTTGGAAAAAACAATACCTTAAAGAGCCAGAATGGGATAGAATATTTGTCACCACTTTATTCACATTTTATTTTGACACAACAGTAAAGACAATCAATGAAGTAAAGGGGTTGATCAAGAAAGATGGGTTGCTGATGGTTGGAGGTGTTCTTGCCACATTGCAGCCAGATGAATTAGAAAAAGCCACTGGAATTAGGCCTTTTGTCGGTTTGCTAAACACACCAGGTTATCTTGATGCTGATAATCCAGACGTTGTTGATGAGTTGCCTTTGGACTACACAATCTTAGAGGAGATAGGATATAAGTATGACATGTCGAATGCCTATTATGGTTATCTAACACGAGGTTGTATAAGGCATTGTCCTTTTTGTGCTGTTCCAACGCTTGAACCTAAATATGAAGACTATATTCCTATAAAAGAACGTATTGAAAAAGTAAACGAAATATGTGGCGAACAGAAAGATTTGTTGTTGATGGACAACAATATTCTTGCATCTAAGTCGTTCGACAGAATAATACAAGAGATAGTGGATTGTGGCTTTCAAAAGGGTGCATCTTTTACTGAACCAGACCATTTAGAAATAGCCATTGACAATCTTAGGAAAGGCATAAATGACAATGCTTATACAAGAAAGGTTCAGTCGTTATTGGTGGATTTCTACAAATCAGTGGAAAATGATGAAATGGGAAAAGATGTTTTCAATTCGCTGTATAACCATCACTTGTTTAAATTGATTACATCGACAAAACAGGAACTTCTGAAATCGTACGAAGAGATTGAAGATATATATAAAGCAAAACGTTTGCCAAAAAAATCTTATAGAAGGTTTGTGGATTTCAATCAAGGGGTAGATGCAAGATTGTTTACTCCACATATTGCCGAACAGTTAGGACGAATTGCAATATCTCCTTTAAGAATTGCGTTTGATAATATTGAAATAGAAGATATTTACGTAAATGCTCTGAAAATGTGTGTGAAAAATGGCATTACACATTTCTCAAACTATCTTCTATATAACTTCATGGATAAGCCTGAAGATTTATATAGACGTATGGAGATTAACGTAAACCTGTGCGATGAACTCAATGTCAATATATATTCTTTTCCAATGAAATATCATCCATTGTTGGGTGAACATAGTCATGACAGAGATTATATTGGGAAACACTGGAACATTAAATACATTCGTGCGGTTCAGGCTATATTGAACTGCACTAAGGGAATGATAGGTCGAGGTACTCAATACTTCTATAAGGCATTTGGACAAGATGTTCAAGAGTATAAGACATTGCTTGAAATGCCTGACACATTTATAATCTACAGATTCTTTTTTGAATGGTTGGAATCAAAATCATATCCTATTTCGATAAAGAATTGGGCAGATTCTATGAATGACTTATCGTTAGATGAGAGAGATGAATTGTTTGATGTGCTTCACAATAACTCTTTCACTTCCTATTCGGGTAACCATAATCATTCAGTCAAAGTGAGTGCCGTTTTGGAGTACTATAGGAATTTTAGAGATGCTGTGACAGATAAGAATTCAGATTTATACAAACTTAAAGCAGAATTTGACACAATAGATAAAAAGAAACTAGAAAAATATAAGAACACAGTTACAAAAATAAATTGGTTGTAAGGCAAAATAGATGTTAATCAATAACACAAAGTTACATAAGCGTTTAGGTGCATATCTTCAGCAAGCAAATCCGTAAAAATAACTATGCAACCGACAAACTCTGTGGGAAAGACGTACGGTTGCTAACTAAAAACTGTTGCTAAACGATACATGAAGAAAGGAATGTCTCTGACTCTTTTCACCTCCTGTTTTCGTCTCTTATTTGAACTAGAAAGTATGAATATCTGATTTGCAATGATATATCTTATGAATTATTGTGTTTTTGGGTATTCCAGAAGAAATTGTAATGCAATATTTGCCTACACTAGTGTCCACGAAAATATTTTAACATATCAATTGTTAAGGAATATTTTATTCCATTTTCAATGTGAAGCCAATTGAGGGAAATCAGTCGAACTTCAGAGACAGCTGTATCGCTTCCTCCGATTGGGTCAGAGACCGACTCTTCTTGAACAATTCCACGACTGGAGACTTGTCGAACATCGACAGTTCCAATCCCCTCAGCACATCATAAATGTCCTTGTCCAGACTTAGCTCATGCCCGAGAATGGCGACAAGGCAGTATGCTATAATGGCAGAGTAAATCTGAATCCTGACCGCATTCTCGGTTGTCCCGAAGAACTCCTTGACATGCAGATGCTGCTTGAGGAATTTGAAGAACAGCTCGACTCTCCAACGGTATTTGTAGAGCAGGGCGACATTCTCGGCAGAGATCTGAAAATTGTTCGTGTAGAACACGAACGTCCTGTTGCTCACCCTGTCGTAGAAAACGACACGGCGCAATGGCTTCTTATATTGCTCCCGGGGCTTTGCACCGGTGAGCAGTACAGCCTGGTCGGCCATTACACCCGTATTGGGGTTGCAGTATTGCCAGTCTTTCACGACATCGTACTGCATGCGTCTTTTCTCCCTGACAATAAAGAAAGCACCTGCGTTGTCTATCTTAAAAAGCTCATCCGTAACCATATAAGCCCTGTCAAAGATGTAGAAGCTGTCCCTCTCAAACCGTATCTCTCCCATCACCTGGGAGTCATGCAGAACCGCATCAGTGATGACGAGAAAAACAGGGATGTCCGTCCTGATGTCGTAAAGGACATGGACTTTCACGCCGCCTTTACCGTGATGGAGCTGGTCCACCAGAATAAGCTCAGGCATAGGGATATGGTCGTGGAGTCAAAGGCATACACGTTCCCGTCCACGCAGGACTCCCCGTCGGCGGATGAACGTTTGTCCCTCGCAATTCCTATCATGATGTATGCGAACTCCTCAAAGATGCGTGCGTCCCTTATCTCATTTGCCTTTGACAGGTTGCTCCGGCTTACATTGTCGCCGAAACCCATGTGCCGCAATTTCTCCTGATGCGCATCCAACACGGCAATCAGGTCTCTCAGACTCTCACGTTTGGTGAGCTGGGCGAAAACCATAACCAGAAGATGGTTCCAGCATTTGAACGACTTCACCCATTTGTTGCCCTGATACTTCTTGACCAACCAGTCGAATTTTGCCTTTGGCAGCAAACCGCACAACTGTGCGAAAACGAATTTTCCTTGATATGACATGCGAACAAAAGATTAAAAAATGTTTCGTCCGCAAAGATAGTCATTTTCAAGCCCACAGAGTGCATTTTCCTCTGTATATTTTTATGCTATAGACGGTTACATACTATGTTAACAAAATTTTGTGGACACTAGTGATCCAGAACCTATTCGCATGGTCACTTACCACGATTCCGAGTCTGGTAATGATGT